>CALMAR010000509.1 GCA_937859855.1 uncultured Kineosporia sp. | reverse complement strand
CACCGGTGGCCGGACCGGCCCGGACCCCGCCGAGCAGCCGGCCGTCCGGTCCACGGGCGGCCAGGACGACCGTCCGCGGGTCGTCGTCCCGGTCGTGGGGGGGCGCGGCCGCGGCCCGGCCCCGGGCCGCGGGGCCCCCGGCCGCGGCCCCGGGGGCGAGCCGCGCGGATCAGGAGAGCTGGCCGACGTAGGCCGCCAGGTGTTCGCCGGTCAGGGTGGATCGGGCGGCGACCAGGTCGGCCGGGGTGCCCTCGAACACGATCCGGCCGCCGTCATGCCCGGCCCCCGGGCCAAGGTCGATGATCCAGTCGGCATGCGCCATCACCGCTTGGTGGTGCTCGATCACGATCACCGACTTGCCCGAGTCGACCAGCCGGTCCAGCAGGGCCAGAAGTTGCTCGACGTCAGCCAGGTGCAGGCCGGTGGTCGGCTCGTCCAGAATGTAGACGTCACCCCGGCCGCCCATCTGGGTGGCCAGCTTGAGCCGCTGGCGCTCCCCGCCGGACAACGTGGTCAGCGGCTGGCCCAGGCTGAGATAGCCGAGCCCGACGTCGGCCAGACGGACCAGGATGGCGTGCGCGGCCGGAACACGGGAGTCGCCCGCACCGAAGAACTCACGGGCCTGCGTCACCGGCATGGCCAGGACCTCGCTGATGTCCTTGTGATTCGGCGGATCGCCGAACGTGTACTCCAGCACCGAGGTGTCGAAGCGCTTCCCCTCACACACCTCGCAGGTGGTCGCGACCGTGGCCATGATGCCCAGGTCGGTGTAGATGACCCCGGCGCCGTTGCAGTTCGGGCAAGCGCCCTCCGAATTCGCGCTGAACAGTGCGGGTTTCACGCCGTTCGCCTTGGCGAAGGCCTTGCGGATCGGTTCCAGCAGTCCGGTGTAGGTGGCCGGGCTGCTGCGCCGTGATCCCCGGATCGGAGTCTGATCGACAGCGACGACGTCACCCAGATCCAGCATCGAGCCATGGATCAGCGAGCTCTTACCCGACCCGGCCACTCCGGTGATCACACAGAGCACGCCGAGCGGGATGTCGACGTCGACATGGCGAAGGTTGTTCTCGGCGGCGCCCCGGATCTCGAGCGCACCGCCGGGCGTCCGCAACCGCGGCCGCAGCGATGCCCGGTCGTCCAGGTGCTGGCCGGTCAGGGTGCCGCTGGCCCGCAGCCCTTCGACGGAACCTTCGAAAACCACTTCGCCACCGGCGGTTCCGGCTCCGGGGCCTAGGTCGACGACGTGATCGGCGATCGTGATCGTCTCGGGCTTGTGCTCGACCACCAGCACGGTATTGCCCTTGTCGCGCAACTGCAGCAACAGCTCATTCATCCGCTGGATGTCGTGCGGGTGCAGGCCGATGGTCGGTTCGTCGAAGACGTAGGTGACGTCGGTGAGCGACGAGCCGAGGTGGCGGATCATCTTGGTGCGCTGGGCCTCACCTCCGGACAGGGTGCCCGACGGCCGCTCCAGCGAGAGGTAACCCAGCCCGATCTCCACGAACGAGTCGAGAGTCTCCCGCAGCGCCTCCAGCAGCGGTGCGGCGCTCGGCTCGTCGATCTTGCGGACCCAGCCGGCCAGGTCGCTGATCTGCATGGCACAGGCACCGGCGATGCTGATGCCCTTGATCTTCGAGGATCGGGCCACCTCGCTGAGCCGCGTGCCGTCGCATCCGGGGCAGAGGGTGAAGGTGACCGCCCGTTCGACGAAGGCGCGAATATGCGGCTGCAGTGCGTCGACGTCCTTGGACAGCATCGACCGCTGGAGTTTCGGGATCAGCCCCTCGTAGGTCAGGTTGATCCCCTCGACCTTGATCTTCGTCGGCTCCCGGTGCAGCAGGTCGTTCAGTTCCCGCTTGGTGTAGCGGCGGATCGGCTTGTCCGGGTCGAAGAAGCCCGAGCCGATGAAGATCCGGCCGAACCAGCCGTCCATCGAGTAGCCGGGGATGGTGAACGGGCCCTCGTTCAGCGACTTGCTGTCGTCGTACAACTGGGTCAGGTCGATGTCGTTGATCCGGCCGCGCCCCTCGCAGCGCGGGCACATGCCACCCAGAACGCTGAAGCTCCGCCGCTCCTTCACGGTCTGGCCGCCCTTTTCCGTCGTGATCGCACCAGCGCCACTGATCGAGGCGACATTGAACGAGAAGGCCTGCGGCGAACCGATGTACGGCTTCCCGAGCCGGCTGAACAGGATCCGTAGCATCGCGTTGGCGTCGGTGGCGGTGCCGACCGTGGAACGGGGGTCGGATCCCATCCGTTCCTGGTCGACGATGATCGCGGTGGTCAGCCCATCCAGCACGTCGACGTCGGGCCGGGCCTGGTTCGGCATGAAGCCCTGCAGGAACGCGCTGTAGGTCTCGTTGATCATCCGCTGCGATTCGGCGGCGATGGTGTCGAACACCAGCGAGCTCTTGCCCGAGCCGGAGACGCCGGTGAACACCGTCAGCCGGCGCTTCGGGATCTCGATGCTGACGTCTTTCAGGTTGTTCTCCCGGGCGCCCAGCACCCGGATCAGATCGTGGGTGTCGGCGACGTGCGGCGCCGATCGCGGGGGCGTGCCTGGGGCCATGCCTGCTGATTCTGCATCCACTTGCTGAGCGAGACATCCACAACTTCGGCTCAACTGACCGTACGGGCGCGAATGATGCCGTTCGGGCTGGTTGTGCCGAAGCTGTGGCGGTCGCTTCGCCGGGCCGGGTTACCCGAGGGCCTCGCGCATCGGCATCAGCTTGGCGTTGGACTCGGCCAGCTCGGCCGCCGGATCCGAACCCGCCACAATGCCGCAGCCAGCGAAAAGCCTTGCATCATGGCTGTTCTCTGGACCGAGCCGGGCGCAGCGCAGCGCGATACCCCATTCGCCGTCGCCGTCGGCGTCCATCCAGCCCACCGGCCCGGCATAGCGATCCCGGTCCATGCCCTCGATCTCACTGATCATCGCCGCCGCGTCCCTGGTCGGGGTGCCACAGACCGCTGCCGAAGGATGCAGCGACGCGGCCAGCCGCAGCGAGGTGGAGGGCTGAGCAGTTCGGCGAGCCGGCCGCCGGCTGGCCGGGGCCGGGGCATCGAGCACTCCGGTGACGTCGGTGGCCAGATGCATCACGTTGGCCAGATGCAACACGAACGGCAACTCCGGGACGTTCATGGTGGTGCAGTGCGGGGCCAGTGCGTCGGCCACCGAGCGGACGGCGTACTCGTGCTCCTCCAGGTCCTTGCTGGAGCGGGCCAGGGATGCGGCCAGGCCCAGGTCGTGCGCGTCGTCCTGGCTGCGCTGGATCGTGCCGGCCAGCACCCGGGAGGTGACCAGGCCGCGTTCCAGCCGGACCAGCAGTTCTGGGGTGGCTCCGACCAAGCCGTCCACGCTGAAGGTCCAGCAGCCGGGGTAGCGCTGGGAGAGCACGCCGAGCAGCCGGCGCGGGTCGATCGGATCGGCCGCATGCGCCCGCAGATCCCGGGCCAGGACGACTTTTTCGACCTCGCCCGCACCGATCCGCTTGATCGCCCCAGCCACCACGTCGGACCAGTCCTGCTCGGTGCGGGCACCCGGCCGATAGCTCACGGCGCCTGGCCCGGCCGGTGGCGGGTACCTCCTGATGGCGGGCACAGCACCGGGAAGCCCGCCCATGCTGATTGAGGTCACCCACCAGGTGCCGGCCCGGTAACCGGCGATCACCTCGGGCACCACCAGCACGCCTCCGGCGGCCGAATCGGAGGCGAAGGCGAACGACCCGAACGCGATCGGCCCGCAGCCGGGCAGCCGGACCTCGTCCCGGATCACCGCTTGGGCGACCAGCCGGTGCCAGGCTCGTTCGGCCTCCTCGAACCGGCCCGGGCCGGATGTGCTGATCCGGACGGCCTCGCCCCAGGCGATCAGTCCCTCGCCGCGCCGCAACCAGGCCAGCACCGCACCAGGCGGCAGCAGTTCGAGCAGTGGTCCCGGATCGGCCAGGCGGGTGGTGCGCGCCACCAAGGGGTGCGCGGCCGCAGCGGCAGTCATCGCCTACAGGGTAAAGCTGGGCCGGGAGACCGATCCGGGCAGGGCCATGGCACGATCGCAGCCATGTCGCGCGCGAGCCTGGAGAAGGCGCCCCAGGAGGTCGCGCAGATGTTCGATGGTGTGGCCAGGCGCTATGACCTGACCAACTCTGTGCTGTCGATGGGGCAGGACCGCGGCTGGCGGACGGCGGTCTCGCGAGCCTTGCCGGTGCGGCCGGGTGACCGGGTGCTCGACCTGGCGGCAGGGACCGGGACGTCGAGCGAGCCGTTCGTCGCGGCCGGGGGGCGGACGGTGGCGTGCGACTTCTCCCTGGGCATGCTGCGGGCCGGGCGGCGACGTAACCCGGACCTGCCGTTCGTGGCCGGCGATGGCACCCGGCTGCCCTTCGCCGACGCGGCCTTCGACGCGGTCACGATCTCGTTCGGGCTGCGGAACGTGAACGACCCGGACGCGGCCCTGACCGAGCTGGCCCGGGTCACCCGGCCCGGGGGAACCCTTGTGGTATGCGAGTTTTCGCAGCCGGTCTGGGCGCTCTGGCGCACCATTTACACCGAGTACCTGATGCGCGCGCTGCCGGGGGTGGCCCGCGCGGTCAGCTCGAATCCGGACGCCTATGTCTATCTGGCCGAGTCGATCCGGGCCTGGCCGGATCAGCAGGCGCTGGCCATCCGGATCGCCGCCGCCGGCTGGGAGGGCGTCGAGTACCGCAACCTCTCCGGCGGCATCGTCGCCCTGCATCGAGCCGTGCGCGCGCCCGCGGCCTGATCTCGGGCGCGGACGCCGCCGAGGTTAGGTGCACCTGGCTAAACAGAACGCTGGAGCCAGTCGTAGACTCACCTCGTGAATCACTTCACAAGCTGCCGAGGGCGATAGCGCAAGTGATGAGGTGCACCTGATGAAGGCGTCAATGGCGAGCCTCGACCGGGCCGAGAAGCCTGCTCGGAAGTTGTCGCTCCCTGCCCATAGGATGACGCCCGCCGTCCCGGTCCGGAACGGTGCTGGCGAGCAGACCCAACCGGAAGGGGGACGGTGGTGAATCCCTACGTCCCGATCCTTGCCCTGATCGCCCTGGCTGGCGGCTTCGCCGTGTTCTCGATCGTGGCTGGCTCGCTGACCGGTCCCAAGCGCTACAACCGGGCCAAGCTGGAGGCCTACGAGTGCGGCATCCAGCCGACGCCGCACGCCGCTGGTGGGGGCCGCTTCCCGGTCAAGTACTACCTGGTCGCGATGCTCTTCATCGTGTTCGACATCGAGAGCGTGTTCCTCCTGCCCTACGCCGTGGGCTTCGACCAGCTCGGCGTCTTCGCGCTGGTCGAGATGGGGCTGTTCGTGCTGACCGTGTTCGTGGCCTACGCCTACATCTGGCGCCGGGGCGGGCTCGAGTGGGACTGAGCGCGACATTGAGCGGCAACTGAGCGAGAACGGGACGGGCCATGGGAATTGAAGAGAAGCTGCCGAGCGGTTTCCTGTTGACCTCGGTCGAGAAGCTGGCCGGCTACATGCGGAAAAGCTCGTTCTGGCCAGCCACTTTCGGCCTGGCCTGCTGCGCCATCGAAATGATGTCGACCGGTGGCCCGAAGTACGACCTGGCCCGGTTCGGCATGGAGGTGTTCCGGGCCTCCCCGCGCCAGGCCGACCTGATGATCGTGGCCGGGCGGGTCAGTCAGAAGATGGCCCCCGTGCTGCGCCAGGTCTATGACCAGATGGTCGAGCCTAAGTGGGTGCTCTCGATGGGCGTCTGCGCCAGCTCAGGCGGCATGTTCAACAACTACGCGATCGTGCAGGGCGTCGACCACGTCGTCCCGGTCGACATCTATCTGCCCGGTTGCCCGCCTCGGCCCGAGATGCTGATCAACGCCATCCTCGAACTGCACGCACAGATCCTGGACATGCCGCTGGGGGTCAACCGGACTCGCGCCGTCCAGGCCGCTGAGCAGGCCGCGCTGGCCGCCACTCCGACGTCGGAGATGAAGGGCCTGCTGGCATGAGTGAATCGACCGCGGCCGGCTCGAAGGACGGGCCAGGAGACGTCGCGGCTGGAATCGTCGATGCACCTCCGGTCCAGGCGCCGGACGTGCGCACCCCCGAAGGCGCGGCCGCGGCCGAGGAGTCGATGCCGGCCACCACCGCGCCTCAGGCGGACGTCGTCACCGTCCGGCACGGCATGTTCGGCGTGCGTGGCAGCGGCGACACCTCCGGCTACGACGGCCTGGTTCGCAGCATTGCCATGCCACCCCCCAGCGCCCGGCCCTACGGCGGCTACTTCGACGAGATCGCCGACCTGCTGATCGGCGGCCTGCGCGACGCCGGAGTGGATCCGGCGGTGGCCATCGAGGCCACCATCGCCGACCGGGACGAGCTCACCTTCGTGATCCGCAAGGAGCACATCGTCGAGGTCTGCCGGCAGCTGCGCGATCAGCCGGACCTGCGCTTCGAGATGTTCTCCGGAGTCAGCGGGGTGCATTTCCCGGAGGACGAGGGGCGCGAGCTGCGCGCCGTCTACCACCTGCTGTCGGTGACCCACAACCGCCGCCTCCGGCTCGAGGTCACCACCGCCGATTCCGATCGGCACATTCCGTCCGTGGTCGAGGTCTACCCCAGCGCCGACTGGCACGAACGGGAGACCTGGGACTTCTTCGGGATCATCTTCGACGGTCACCCTGCGCTGACCCGGATCGAGATGCCGGACGACTGGCCCGGTCACCCCCAGCGCAAGGACTATCCGCTGGGGGGCATCCCGGTGGAGTACAAGGGTGCGACGATTCCGCCGCCCGACACGCGAAGGAGTTACGCGTGACCTCGAAATGCGCACACCCGGCCACTGACGCCGGAAGCGAGGGTGACCTCGGATGACGGAGACGACCATCGACGCCGAGACCGGCGAACCGGCGCAGGGCCGGGTCTTCACCGCGTCCGGCGGGGACTGGGCCGACATCGCCGAGGAGACCGCGAGCCTGGGCGAAGAGCGAATCGTGGTCAACATGGGGCCGCAGCACCCATCGACCCACGGCGTGCTGCGGCTGATCCTGGAGATCGACGGCGAGACGGTGACCGAGGCCCGCTGCGGGATCGGCTACCTGCATACCGGCATCGAGAAGAACATGGAGTTCCGCTCCTGGACCCAGGGCGTGACCTTCTGCACCCGGATGGACTATCTGAGCCCGCTCTACCAGGAGGCGGCCTACTGCCTCGGGGTGGAAAAGCTGCTCGGCATCACCGACGAGGTGCCGGATCGGGCCACGGTGATCCGGGTGCTGCTGATGGAGCTGAACCGGGCCGCCTCGCACATCGTGGCGCTGGCCACCGGCGGCATGGAGATCGGCGCGCTGACCGTGATGACGATCGGGTTCCGGGAGCGTGAGCGGATGCTCAGCCTGCTGGAGATGATCACGGGTCTGCGGATGAACCATGCCTTCATCCGGCCGGGTGGTCTGGCGCAGGACCTGCCGCCGGGTGCGATCGACAGCATCCGCGAAGCGATTCCGTTGCTGCGCAAGGGTTTTGCCGACATCGAGAAGCTGTCCAACGAGAACCCGCTGGTGAAGGCCCGGCTGGTCGGCGTCGGCTACCTCGACCTGACCGGCTGCCTGGCACTGGGTATGACCGGTCCGGTACTGCGCTCGACCGGGCTGCCGCACGACCTGCGCAAGTCCCAGCCGTACTGCGGTTACGAGACCTACGACTTCGAGGTCCAGACCTGGGACACCTGCGACGCCTACGGCCGGCTGCGGATCCGGATCAACGAGATGTACGAGTCGCTGAAGATCGTCGAGCAGTGCCTGGACCGCTTGCAGGCGATGGGCCCGGGCCCGGTGATGATCGGGGACAAGAAGATCGCCTGGCCGGCCCAGCTGGCGATCGGCGGCGACGGGATGGGCAACAGCCTCGACCACATCCGCGAGATCATGGGCACCTCGATGGAGTCCCTGATCCATCACTTCAAGCTGGTCACCGAGGGCTTCCGGGTGCCGCCGGGGCAGGTGTACTCCTCGGTCGAGTCGCCCCGCGGCGAGCTGGCTGTGCATCTGGTTTCGGACGGCGGAACCCGTCCGTACCGGGCCCACTTCCGCGACCCGTCGTTCGTGAATCTGCAGGCGGTTGGGGCCATGTGCGAAGGCGGCCAGATCGCCGACGTGATCGTGGCGGTCGCGTCCATCGATCCGGTCCTGGGAGGGGTTGACCGATGAGCCTGGCTGCTGCGGCCCTGGAGCGGCTCACCGCGGAGGCGAACCAGATCATCGCCCGGTATCCGGTGCCGCGCTCGGCTCTGCTGCCGATGCTGCATCTGGTGCAGAGCGAGGAGGGCTATGTCAGCCCGGACGGGATCGCGTTCTGCGCCGATCTTCTCGATCTGTCCACCGCCGAGGTGTCGGCTGTCGCCACGTTCTACACCCAGTACAAGCGGCACCCGAACGGTGAGTACACGGTCGGAGTGTGCATCAACACGCTCTGCGCGGTGATGGGTGGCGACGCGATCTTCGACTCGCTGGAGGAGCACCTGGGCGTCGGTCACGACGAGACCACCCCAGATGGCCGGATCACTCTGGAGAAGATCGAATGCAACGCCGCCTGCGACTACGCCCCCGTGATGATGGTCAACTGGGAGTTCTTCGACAACCAGACTCCGGCGTCCGCCCGGGCGGTGTGTGACCGGATCCAGGCCGGCCAGCCGGTCAGCCCCACCCGGGGCGCCAACACGGTGGCCACCTTCAAGGAGGTGTCCCACGTACTGGCCGGCTTCGGCGATGGCCGGGCCAACGAGGGAGTCGGGGCGGGTACTCCAACTCAGCGCGGCACGGTGTTGGCGCAGCAGATGGGCTGGCAGGCGCCGGGTCGCGAGCCGGACCAGCCGGACCAGCCGAACCAGGACGGCGACCAGGGCCAGACGTCCAGCCGCAGCCCCGGTGAGGGGGAGCGGACGACGTCCGCCGACACCCGCTCGGCCGCCGAGGATGTGGTCGCCCAGGGGGCCGCTTCGAGCGGCTCGGACGCGCCCGTCGTCTCCCCCGGTTCTGATCGCGGCGGCACGGTCGCGGGTAAGCCACCCGGCGACGCCACTAACGGCGAGGGCGATTCGGGAACCGGCACCGGCGCCACCAGCGGCACCGAATGACAACGGCACTGAGGAGACGGAGATGACGGTGACCCCGCAGCAGGACCGCCCAGCGGCCGTGCTGACCCCCGTGCTGTCAGTGAACTGGGATGACCCCGAGTCCTGGACCATGGCCACGTACGAACGCAACGGTGGCTACGGTGCGCTGCGCGCCGCGCTCGACATCGCCCCGGCCGATCTGATCACCATGGTCAAGGAGTCCGGGCTGCGCGGTCGCGGCGGAGCCGGTTTCCCGACCGGGCTGAAGTGGAGCTTCCTGCCCAAGCCGGACGGGCTGCCCCGCTACCTGGTCGTCAACGCGGACGAGTCCGAGCCGGGCACCTGCAAGGACGTGCCGCTGATGATGGCCACTCCGCAGTACCTGATCGAGGGCATCGTGATCACCTGCCTGGCTATCGGGGCCGAGCGGGCCTTCATCTACCTGCGCGGCGAGGTCGTGCACGTCTACCGGCGGCTGCTGGCAGCGGTCGAGGAGGCCCGGGCGGCCGGTTTCGTGGGCGAGGACATCCTGGGGTCCGGTAAAGGTGTCGACATCGTGGTGCACGCCGGGGCGGGCGCCTACATCTGCGGCGAGGAGACCGCGCTGCTGGACTCCCTGGAAGGGCGACGCGGTCAGCCCCGGCTCAAGCCGCCGTTCCCGGCCGTGGCCGGCCGGTACGCCCCCCCCCCCGGGGTGCACAACGGCGAGTCGCTCGCCAGCGGGCCCGCGATCGGGGCGCACGGCGCCGCCTGGTTCGCGGGTCTGGGGACGCCGAAAAGCGCTGGCTTCGGCCTGTTCTCGTTGTCGGGGCACGTGCGCCGGCCGGGCCAGTACGAGGCCCCGCTGGGAATCACCCTGCGCGAACTGCTGGACATGGCCGGCGGGATCAGGCAAGGCCACCAGCTCAAGTTCTGGACCCCGGGCGGCTCATCCACCCCGCTGTTCACCGAGGCGCACCTCGACGTCCCGCTGGACTTCGATTCGGTGATGGCGGCCGGCTCGCAGCTGGGCACCCGCGCGCTGCAGTGCTTCGACGACACCACCTGTGTGGTCCGGGCGGTGCTGCGCTGGACCGAGTTCTACGCGCACGAGTCGTGCGGCAAGTGCACCCCGTGCCGGGAGGGCACCTACTGGCTGGTGCAGATGTTGCATCGGCTGGAGAACGGCGACGGCACCGAAGCCGATTTGGACAAGCTGCTGGACATCTGCGACAACATCCTCGGCCGTTCGTTCTGCGCTCTGGGCGACGGCGCCACCAGCCCGATCTCGTCGTCCATCGAGTTCTTCCGGGGCGAGTACGTACGCCACCTGACCGAGGGCGGCTGCCCGTTCGACCCGGTCGCATCCACTCTCTTCGCCGGAGCGACAGCCTGATGACCGTCACCGCGAACCCGCCGGCCGGGCCCACCGATGCGCCTCCGCCGGAGCTGATCACCCTGACCATCGACGGAATCGACGTCAGCGTGCCCAAGGGCACCCTGGTGATCCGGGCAGCTGAAGTCATCGGGATCGCCATTCCCCGGTTCTGCGACCACCCGCTGCTGGCTCCGGCCGGAGCCTGCCGGCAGTGCCTGGTCGAGGTGGCCACTCCGGGTCCGGACGGCAGCCTGCGGCCGATGCCCAAGCCGCAGGCGGCCTGCACCCTCGAGGTCAGCAAGGGCATGGTGGTGGCGACCCAGCTCACCTCCGGCGTGGCCGACAAGGCCCAGCGCGGAGTGATGGAGCTGTTGCTGATCAACCATCCGCTGGACTGCCCGGTCTGCGACAAGGGCGGAGAGTGCCCGCTGCAAAACCAGGCGATGTCCAACGGCCGGGCCACCAGCCGCTTCACCGAGACCAAGCGCACCTTCCCCAAGCCGATCCGGATCTCCACCCAGGTGCTGCTGGACCGGGAGCGCTGCGTGCTCTGCCAGCGCTGCACCCGGTTCTCCAAGGAGATCGCCGGCGATCCGTTCATAGATCTGCAGATGCGCGGCGCTCACCAGCAGATCGGCACGTTCTCGGCCGGGGTGCTGGACTTCCACGTCGACCTGCACGGCCATGATGCGGTGGCTACCCCCGAAACCCTTGAGCCCACCCCCGAATCCACCCTGCCGGGCGCGATAACCGACGAGTCCCCGGGCCCCGCCGGCGGGGCCCCCACCCGGGCCCACCGCCCCCCCCCCCCCCCAAACCCCCCCCCCCCCCCCGGCGAGTCCATGCTGGACGAGTCCGGCCAGCCGTTCGCCAGCTACTTCTCCGGCAACACCGTCCAGATCTGCCCGGTCGGGGCCCTGACCGGCGCCGCCTACCGGTTCCGGTCCCGGCCGTTCGACCTCGTGTCGACCCCCAGCGCGTGCGAGCCCTGCGCCTCCGGCTGCGCGCTGCGCACCGACCACCGCCGGGGCACCATCCTGCGCCGGCTGGCCGCTGACGACCCGGTGGTGAACGAGGAGTGGAACTGCGACAAGGGGCGCTGGGCGTTCACCTGGTCGTCCCAGCCCGACCGGCTCGACCAGCCGCTGCTGCGGGATGCGGAGACCGGTGAGCTGGAGCCGGTGTCCTGGCCGATGGCGATGGACGCCGCTGCGGCCGGGCTGCTGGCGGCCAAGGCGGCCGGCGGGGCTGCGGTGCTGACGGGCGGCCGGCTCACGGTCGAAGATGCCTACGCCTATGCCAAGTTCGCCCGGGTGGTGCTCGCCACCAATGACATCGACTTCCGGGCCCGGCCGCACTCGGCGGAGGAGGAGGCGTTCCTCGCTCATCAGGTGGCCGGGGCGGGACTGGGAGTGACCTACGCCGAGCTGGAAGCCGCGCCCACCGTGCTGCTGGCCGGGTTCGAGGCCGAGGAGGAGTCGCCGATCATCTTCCTCCGGCTGCGCAAAGCGGTGATGGCCGGCCGCACGCACGTGCATTCGGTCGCGCCGTTCGCCAGCCGGGGACTGATCAAACTTTCCGGCTCGCTGATCCAGGCCGGGCCGGGGCTGGCGGCGCACGCGCTCGGCGGCGCCGAGGCCGAAGCCGCCTTGAGCGAGCCTGGATCGGTGATCCTGGCCGGGGTCCGGCTGGCCGAGTCCCCCGGAGCGCTGACCGCGGCGCTCCGGCTGGCCCAGACCACCGGCGCCAAGCTGGCC
>CALMAR010000508.1:5787-19716 GCA_937859855.1 uncultured Kineosporia sp. | reverse complement strand
GTAGACCGAGCCGGTGATCAGCGGGCGATCCGGGTTGCCGTCGAGGAAGCTGACCACGACCTCGTGGCCGACGCGCGGCAGCGCGATCATGCCGTAGCCCTTGCCGGCCCACGGCTGCGCGACCCGCACCCAGCACGAGCTGTTCTCGTCCTTCTTGCCTTCCCGGTCCCAGTGGAACTGGACCTTCACCCGCCCGTACTTGTCCGTATAGATCTCCTCGCCGGCCGGCCCGACCACCGTCGCGGTCTGCGGCCCGTCTCCGAATGGGGCTGGGCCGGGATCTGGAAGGTCCGGCCCCTCGCGGGCGCCATCACCTACCCAGTGTCTGCTGACGACTCCCCCGGCTCGAAGCCCAGGGCTGACGTCGAGGCGGCCATGCGCGACAAGGCCGGAGCGGACATCACCTGGCAGCAGACCGCGGACATGCTGACCTGGACAGCCCGGAGCCACACACCCAGACACCCAGCTGGACATGCGGACACGGACATGTCCACCCCCGGAACGGACACCGCAGACACACCGCCAGTCCATGACCCGCTCCCAGGAACCATCGCCGAGGACCTGAACGCCACCTTCAAGACCAAGACACCGATCACCGTCAGAGTCGTCTCCAGCGACGCCACCGGCCCCACCCGGATCGACGTCAACTACCCGCCCGGGTTCCGCGACGACCAGCCCGACCGCAGGGCCGACCTCGTCGCCCGCATCGCTCACACCACCGGCGGCCTGCGATTCAAGCCGACCTGGGAGACCCGCACCAAGTGCGTCACCCTCCACCGCCGCCCCCAGATGCCCGTCGTCATCCCCTTCCCGCTCGACCAGAAGACGAACAAGCGATACCTGATCCCGCTGGGCATGGGCGAACACCACGACGTCGTCGCCTGGGACATGAAGGTGAGCCCCCACCTGATCGTCGCCGGAGAGACCGGCGCCGGGAAAACGTACGCCCTGACCGTCCTGGTCTACGGGCTGCTCCTGCGCGGCTGGCAGCTCATCCTCATCGACGGCAAAGGCACCAGCTTCGCCTCCTTCCGGCACCTCCCCGGAGTGATCTGCGTCGGCCTCGGCGACCCCGAGTCCATGTCCAACGCGTTCGAGAAGGCCGAGTCGCTGATCCGCCGCCGGTACCGGGAGGTCCTGGAGAACGACCGGGAGCCGTCCAGCTTCACCCCGGTCTGTGTCCTCGCCGACGAGGTCGGCCAGGCGGTGGAAGACGTCCAGCAGTGGTGGGACTCCACCCGGGACCGCAGCCCCCGCAGTTCAGACCCCAAGACGGCCCCCGGCCTGGGAGCGCTGTCAACGGTGGCCCGGATCGGCCGCGAGTGCGGTGTCCACTCGGTGGCCGCCCTCCAGCAGGCCGCCTCGCGCTTCTTCGGTGACACCGAAGCCCGCGACAACTTCGGCGCCCGCCTCGGCCTGGGCCCGCTCTCTCAGCAGGGAGCGCAGATGATGTTCGGCGCCTCGGACATCGGCCGCGATGTTCCCGGCGAGTTCAAGGGCCGCTCAACCTTCATGCCGTCCAAGAACGCCGACGCCCCCGAGGTCCAGATGTTCTTCGCGCCCAGGCCATTACCGTCAGGCCGGTTCACCGCGGACGCGGAGACATTCCTGACCGACCTGACCGCCCGGATCAACGCGGCCCAGCCGGCGGGACACAAGGCCCGCCGCGAGGTCCAAGCCGAATACGTCAGCTTCGACGACCTGGCGGCCGCCCTCCGCGACGGGAGCACGCCACGCATCCTCCTGGACCAGGCCCCGGTCACCGTGACCGCCGTGGAGGAGGGCGACGAGAACGTGGTCGCCCGCCTCTACTACCGGGACGCCGACGGCAACGAGCAGGTCGCCGAGTTCACCAGTGAGGAAGAATTCGAGCTCGCCCAGCCCTAGAATCCCTCGGCCAAGTCCTAGCCGGCGGGCTGGAGCACATAGATCGGAGTCACGGCATGAACGGTGGAATGAGTGACGCGGAGCTGACCGAGGTGCTGGGCGAGAAGTGCCCCGAATGCGGTTGGCGCCGGGGCGATCACCGGCCCCAGATCGGCGGCACCGCCGCATGCAGCCAGAGGAGCGAGGCGTGATCGACGACTCGGTGATCGGCTGGATCGGCGGCGCCCGGGTCACCATTCCGCGTTCAGAGCTGGCCCGGATCCATTTCCAGCACGGCGCACCACGGGCCGGCGGCATCTGGGTGGTGTTCGATTCAGATTGGCAGACCCCGCCCGGGACCGTAGTAGCCACGTTCTACAGCCACGACGAGGCCCAGGAGTATTGCCGCACCGTCGGCGCCGGGCACGGATGGGCTGTGTTTCTGGCCCCGGCGCCGACGGCATGAGCGCATCGGCCACCGCCGAGGGGCGGGGCGGGAAGCGCCTACACCGTGCATCGGCAGGGTCAGCACTTGCCTTGATTCTACCCGATCAGAGTGCGCGAACCCCGTGTCCCAACCGCCGATAAGGGTTCATTACCGGATCGAGGTTGGTAGCATACAGACACCGAATATGACGGAACGTAGGCCCCATGAGGTGGCAGTGGACGACATCGAGGCGCACCTGACGGCCGGCTCCGCCGTCGCCCAGACCCAGCCCGACGTCACCGAGATGACCAAGCGGCTCCAGGAGCAGGCGGCGATCTACGCTCAGCACGCCCTCTCCCCGAACACCTGGCGCGCCTACTCGACCGACTGGCGGCTGTTCGTGGCCTGGTGCCAGGAGAACGGGCGAATCTTGTACCCAGCAGGCGACAAGGCCGTGCCGGTGTTCATGGAGACCATCGCTCTGTACGTCACAGACCTTGCTCACAATCGGCACCTGAAGCCCGCGACCATCATTCGGAAGCTGTCCAGTATCAGCGTCAGTTACGGCTTGGCCGGTGTCGTCGCTCACAAGCAGCTGGTCTGGTGCCAGCAGGTCCGTCAGGTGCTCGCCGGAATCCGCCGTGCCGCCGCCGAGGACGGCATCACCACGACCAAGAAGAAGCCGCTCCGGACCGACGCCCTGCTGAAGCTGTCTCAGGCCATCGGCCACGACGACGAAGGGAAGCGGGATCGCGCCATCCTGCTGATCATGTTCGCTGGGGCGTTCCGCCGGTCTGAGATCGAGGGCCTGCTGGTCTCCGACGTCATCGAGGTTGATGAGGGCCTAGAGGTCCGGTTGCGGCGCTCGAAGTCTGACCAGTTCGGTGAGGGTCTGACGAAGGGCATTCCCTACGGCACGAAGCCGGCCACCTGTCCCGTCCGGGCATGGAAGGCGTGGGCATCGGCCTACGGCGCCCAGGAGGGGGTTGCCTTCCCGGGCCTGACAAGGCATGGCGGGGTCCGGTCCGGAGGCAAGGCCATCACTGGCCGGGCAGTCGCGGAGATGGTGCAGAGGCGCGTTCTGGACGCTGGGTTGGCCAAGGACGAGCGGGACGCTCTGAAGTGGGGCGGCCACTCACTCAGGCGTGGCTTCGCTACCGAGGCCTACGCGAACGACGCCCAAGAGCGAGAGATCATGAAGCAGGGCGGTTGGAAATCCACCAGGGTAATGCGCGGATATGCCGAGGACGGTGGCGTCTGGAAGCACAACGCCGCGATGAAACTGGGCCTCTAATGCCGCGGCGGCGGTGCCAGGCGTGCGGCGAGTCGAAACTCGCCAACACAGAGATCAATAGCGCTTCCGATAGGTGCTACCAGTGCAAGGACGCTGGTCGGACCGCCGGATTCATCGCGAAGAAGCCGATCCGTGATCCGGAAATCACGCGATCGAGCAACCTCAGAGCGCTATACGGGATTACCGCTGCCGAATTCGACGCGATGGCGGCTGGCCAAGAAGGACTGTGCGCGATCTGCCGCCGAGGCAGCGAAGCGTTCGCTGAACGACGTCGGCCTGGGCGGCCACGAGCTGATGGACAGATTGCCAGCGTCCAATGGCTACAGGTGGACCATTGCCACGAGACTGGCCAGGTTCGAGGTCTGCTTTGCCCTGACTGCAATACCGGGATCGCTCGCTTTGCCGATTCCATCCAGCGATTGCAAGCAGCGGCGAAGTATCTCTCCGGCCAGTCGGGTGATTCATCGGCTCAGCGCTCAGGTCCCGGCGTCCGCCGCCGATGGTGCTGAGGTAGGTCCATAGGAACGGCCCGGCTCCCCGGGGTGGTTGCACACCCTTGATCGGAGTTAACCGGACCGCCCTGCCACTCAACTGTGTAGGAGTCGAGCAGCAATGTCCGAACTTACTTCCGCCGCCGCATTGTCATCTGCGAGCGGCGCGTCACCCGTTTGCACGATCCCAGGTCCTCGGCCGCAGTCGGGCCCGCCGTCCCCCGCCAGTCTGTTCGGCCTGGCCCTGACCGCGGCCGAGATCCGCAGCGACCTCGGTATGGGGCTCCTGCACCTCGCCTCCGGTGGCCTTGACAGCGCCACCGACTGGTTTCACCAGGTCGAGTTGAGGCTCCTGGCCATGGAGAAGGCCCTGACCGGCGCCGCATCGGCGCAAGGTGTCAGCCTCGGTGCGCGGGGTGTCCGTTGAGCGGCGCGCAGACGGTACTCCCGGCCGAGGCGAGGACGGCTCGCCGTTGGCCGGTCCGAGTCTTGATGGTCGCCGTGGTCGCAGTGGTGGCGGTGTTCGTGGGCGTCCTGGCTTTCGCAGGTCGCTCCGATGCAGCTTCGAGCGAGCAGCGGCACGGCTACCTGTTCAAGGCTGGCCCGAAAGCGGCTGCCCGTGGCGCCACGGACGAGTGGATCGGGTCGCAGATCCTGAACGGAAAGCAGGGCATCTGCCCGGATTACGGCAAGGCCACCCCGGACGGGAAGTTCAAGCCGGGTGACTCGCCAGCGTCGTTCATCAGGGACCCTGCCCTGCGGTCAGCGGTCACCCGGATGGTCAACGACAACTGGGAGTACGCGAAAGACTCGAACCGGGGCATGGCCGCCCTGGTCTCCGCCGTCAACCGGAAGCTGTCGTCTGACTACCGGTACGACTGGGCCAAGTCCTACGCAGCCCAGATGCGGGCCAAGGACCCGGCCGCCCTCGACCTGTCCAACCGGATCCTCAACAGCACCGGCAACGCGGGCAAGCTGACCGCTAAGGGACAGTTCCTGTCCAGGCCTGGCGCTGGCGAGATGGGCACGTACCGGGTGACAACCCAGCCGGGCGCTGCGGTTCTGTGGGGCTTCCAGGGCGCGGAAATCACCCGGACCGGCGCCCCGTTCAAGGCCGACAACCGTGGCGTCGCCGAGGTCGGATTCCTGCGGTCCACGACGGGCGCGGTCCGGATCACCGCCACGGTGACGGTGCCGAATGCTTCCGCGCTGATCTGGTCCCAGCCGACGCCTGGCCACCAGCACCTGCTCCGGGTCGCGCTGCACGCGACGGCCAAGGCGCAGGTGTCTGGCCGGTACGACTCGACCCCAGCCGCAACGGTCGAGTCGAAGTGCGACGAGCACTGCGAGGGCAAGCCGCAGGTCACGGCCACCGCCGTCGCCTCACGGGCTGACCGGCAGTTCGAGGCCTTCACTGGGGCCCGGAAGGTGGCCGAGGTCAACGTCCCGGCCGGGCAGGCCGTCTCGCTGGTCATTGGCCAGGGCAAGGTCACCGACGGCGAGAAGGCCGTGATCCGGTACCGGGCCCGAGCAGGGTACGGCTGGACCGGGTGGCGGACCATCCGCACGATCATCGTGGTGTGCCCGCCTTGGCCGGACGTGACCCTGGTCAAGCACTGCGCGTGCAAGGTCGGCGCCGACGTGGTGTACCGGTTCGTCATCCCGCCGTCAGCCCGCTTCTACCGGGTGGCCCTGACTGAGGGCGGCCGGACGCAGGTGAAGGACCTGCGCGGCGGCCAGCAGACTGAGCTGTCTTCGCAGCTGTCCAAGGGTGAGCGGGTCGTCGCCTCGTGGACGGCGTACGCCGACTCGAAGCGCCAGCACCGGGTCGGCTCGGGGGTGTCCGACGACTTCACCCAGAACCGGTGATCGAAGAGCGGAAAGCGGTGTAGCTGCCGCAAAACACAGACGCAGCCCCCGCCTGGCCAGTGCCGGTCAGCGGGGGCTGCTTCTGTGTTGGGCGCTAGTTCATCGGCCGATCAAGGCGTTGGCCGCGGCGTAGACGGCGAGCCCCGCGAGGGGGGCGAAGATGATCAGTGCGGTGAGGATCCAGAACCATTCGTGTCTCAGTTCGTGGTGAGCCCGAGCAGGGCCACGTTGGCCAGGGCGATGCCGATCCAAGTGAGCGCCACGAAGGTGAGTCCCCATCGGGTGCCGCGTTCAGGGGGCATAGGTCACATGCCTCCGGGACCGGCGGCGGCGCTGGTCTCACGCGCCGGTGCATTCGGGAACGCGCCGATTCCCATCGCGCTCAACACCATGACGGCGATGGTGAGCAGCTCAGCAGCAGTGAATTGGCCGTCCGTCGTGGCCGAGATGAGTGTCTGCCCGATCGTTCCCGCGATCGCGGCGGCGAACTTGGCCCAAGGTGATGCCGGGAAGTACACCACCAGACTGGTGACGGCGGCCACGGCGACGGTGATCGCTTCGACCCCTCCCAGCGGACGGCCCGGGACCATCACTTCGGACAGCTGCAGGAGCGCTGCGGCCAGGACGCCACCGAAAGAGAGGATGACCGCGCGGTACCGCTCGGGGACGGGAATTTCGGCTACGGGGCTGGTCATGAGGACCTCCAAGAGGGTTTGCAGGGGTCAGTGACGGTCAGGACTTGTGTGCCGGCGGCGCCTGCTGCGGCACTCCGCCCGCGCTGGCCGATCGATCCGGGCTGCCCGGCGCCCGGGGCTCGCGGAGCGTCCAGTTGACGTCGGTCAGCTCGAGGTACAGGCCGATCACGAACATCCACACCGCCACGGCCTGTGGCGCGTGGATGAGGTGCGAGACCGGCTCTGCGGCCATGTCTTTGCCGGATCCGCCGAACAAGGCCATCAGCCCGTGCTGTAAGTGAGTCAGCCCGCACAGCAGGAAGAACCCGATCCCGCCGATCCGGGTCGACCAGTAGCCGACTCCAACCTTGCGCAGGAACAGGGGCGCCACCCGCGCCGCGACGAACAGATACCCGGCGGTGATCGTGAAGTTCTCGAGCGCGAATAACCAGTCAGCCACCGGATGGCTGGACATCCCCGTCATCGCTTGACCCGGTACTGGCCGCAATCAATGAGTAGCTTGCTCAACGCGGCTGCGGAGTCGATGTGGGCCGCCGCGACCTTCGGGCCCAGGTGCTCCACCTCTGCGAGAGTCCGCTCACGGTTCACCTCTACTGTCACCGCCTCATTCCGGGTCAGGCATCCCGCGTACCGGGCCGCATCCTGCGCGGCGAGCAAAGAATTGACGTGCTGAATCAAGGACGTGAACGTCAGGAACGTCACAAGCAACAGAAGCGAAATACCGCCTGCGGCAACCAGGCGCAGCACTCGCTTGGTCCGGTAGTCGCGGATGCTCGCCAGATCCTGCGCGGCGGCAGCCTTCCGTTCCGCTGACTCTGCCTGCCTGCGGATCTCCCGCTGCTCGGTCTGCACCTCCGCCAGCACGTCCAGCGGGACCCGCAGCCCATCGATCGATTGACGCAGGGAAATCGACGAACGCTCAACCTCTACGAGCTGCTGCTCGATCTGCCGCAGGCGGTCATCACCACCCATCCCAGCCGCCCCCTCCTCCCCACAGTTCCGCGCGGAGATCCGCCAGACTGGCGTCCAGCGCATCGGCCTGCCGTTCCGCCTCACCCGAGACCTTCGTGGCCTGCGCCACCAGGTCGTCTGTCCGCGCGCTCAATTCGTCGACATCCGTCACATCCGGCCCCCGGTCACGGCCGCTCGGGATCACGCGAGGAGTCACGGATCGACTGCGTGAAGCGGCGGCGAGCCAGTTCCTCGTTGTAGGTCGCGGCCACTTCAGTTGCCCGCGTCAGCGCTGGGATCACCTGGTCCTGCAGGACGGTCTGCAGCTTCTCTACCTGCGCTTTGAGGGTTTCGATCTCCCGGTCTTTCGCCGCCAGGTCAGCGGTCTGCCGCTCCTCCGACGCTTTCAGCACCCACTCTGGAACGATCCATTTCCGGGCGGCCAGGCAGATCAGAACCAAGCCGATGACACCAAACTGGATCAGGTTCCACAGCGTGAACCCGCCAGTCGGGCCAGACGTGAGATCCTCGACCGCGCGGAACGCAGCAGCGACGGTCAAGAATTCAGCGCTCTCACGTGGAGTAGGACCAGCCCCGCTTGGGGCCGGTGTCGGCGTGACGGACCAGCCGCGCCGGGTTGGCCCCGATCCCGCCTTTGTGCAGGCCGTGCGACTCGAACCACTTCACGGACTCCGCTGGCGGGAAGTCCAGCGCCTTGCCGGCCATGTGCTGGCTCCGGGTGGCGCCACGAACAGCCTTGTTGTGGCCGGGACAGCGGCAGCCGGACACGATCCCGAACCCGCGGCCCAGGTCGCGCCGGTACTCCTCCGCCAGCTGCACGGTCGCACGGGTGATCCAGATCCGGGCGCAACTGGAGTACTTGCCGCCGCACTTGCACCGGAATTCGGTGAAGCTGAAATGCGCTGAGGCGGTGGGCTGCCCGGCTTTCCGGCGCCGGTTGCAGTCACGCAGCTGCGCGATCGTCTTCGGCCCGGCCACCCCGTCCACAACCAGGGGGGCGCCGATCAGGCACGCCTGCTGGAAATGCTTCACGGCCTGCCGGTACTCGCCTGTGGAGCGGATCCGCCAGCCGAGCGCGGTGAGGATGACGATCGCTTCCCGGTCCTGGCTATTCACCGTCGGCACCGCCGATCGGGTCGCCGGACTGGTCAGCGACGACTTCTTCGGCGTCGCCTCCCTCCCCGGCGTCCTCGGGTTCGCTGTAGCCCTCCGGCTCCGGGGCCAGGTTCATCGGGACCAGTGGCGCGTCGGTAGCTGGATCGTGCTCCTGGAACTCGGCTTCGGTCACCATGCGCTCCTGACGTGGTCGACGTACTCCGCGATTTGCGGGAATCCCTGGTCCTGGCGGGACTGCGAGAACGGCGGGCTGCCGCTGGTAGCCCACTGGGCAGCGGATTTCGGCGAGTTGTGGTTCGCGATCGCGATCGCCCACGGATCGGCCTTCGTCCGCCCGGCCCACCGTTCATGAACAGCCGCAAGCTCTTTCGCCGCGAACTCGGCGGCGAACAGCACGTCACACGCCTGCTGCGGCGTGACCGCATGCGCGCCGAGGTTGATCTGAGCCAGACCCGTATCGACGCCGTTCGCGACACCGACGGCGGCTGGATCCAGGCCCGACTCGTACGTGCAGAGTCCGCCCAGGATTCCCAGGGGCACGCCGTGCCGGGCGGCTGCCGCCACCAGAGCGGGCGTGAACAATGCCCGGGCCGTCATGGGGCCAGCGACACCGTCAGGGGTCAACTGGTGCGCCCGCTGAAAGGCCTTGATCGCGGCCGCCGTCTGCGGGCCCAGCAACCCATCCTGCGTACCGGACTTGAGCGCGGCCTGGATCGCCTTCACCCCCAGATGCACAGCCAGTTCCGTATAGGTCGCGCCCGGCAGGCTGCCACGCCGGCCGATCATTTCTTCGGGCGCGGTGTTCAGCCGGTAGTAGCCCGCTCGGCTCGTGTGCCCAGGAGTGGCCGGCAGAAGCCCCCCGGCCGTGGTCCAGGCCCCGCGGCCGGGAATGTCTGGTTTCGGGATCAGCATTAGGCGCCTTCCAGGTTGGCGAGGCTGGCGTAGGTGACGACTGCTTGGAGGGTGTGTGCGCTGGGCCCGGAGGCGGCTGCGGCCATCGAGACGGACAGCCGGTCCCCGGCGGCGATCCGCGGCGGGATCTGGAAGCTGGCGGCGGCGTAGTTGGATCCGGTCGCGGATGCTGGCTCCCCGCCCACCGCGGTGCCGATCACGACTTCCGAGCCGGACGCACCCGCGCCGAGCCGCAGATACAGCAGGTCGTAGATGCTGCCGAGTTCGAAGACGGAGACCTGCAGCAGGATCTGCTCAGCGGCCACCGATGAGACCACTTCCACCCAGGAGCCGAACGCGCCAGCGCTGGATCCCGGGGCGACACTGACCGGCGGGTACAGGGACTGGCTCGGCACCCCGGCCTTGCCGATCAGGCGGGCGCCTCCCCCGGCGAGGCGGCTGAGGCTCACGACAGGACCGTGCCGCTGATGTGCGCGTTGACCGCGCTGGCCGCGTCGGCGTTGCCGCGGATCTTCGCCCCGTTGGGGAGGACCTGGTTGATGTCGAGCGCGATGATGCCCTTACCGTCGAGGGTGACCTGGTAGAGGATCTCGACGCCGTCCAGGAGCAGGGTGACAGAGCGCGGGGCGGTGACCTTGCTGGTGATCAGGATGTTCCGGACCACGGTGATCCCGGGCGAGGTGAACAGGTCCGCGGCCGCCGAGGGCAGCGTGTTCCGGTAGAGCACGGACGGCGTGAGCATGTCAGTAGACCCCCATCATCGCGGCGATCAGCGGGTCGTCACCGGCGACTGTCACCCAGGTGGTGCCGTTGTCGTAGTCGGCCCGGCCTGGCTTGTCGGACGGGAAGAACAGGCGGCCCTGCTTCCCGGCGGCTGGCCGGGCGGCGAGCAGGTCCTGCTTGAACATGACCCCATTTACTTCAACCCAGAGGCCAACGGCCCGAATGTCGGCTGGCGGCATGACCCAGTCGGAGGCATCGGCCGACGGAACAACCATCCCGGTGCGGGTCAGGGTCTGGCTCATTGCGCACTCCAGCCGGTCACGGGATGGTCACGAGAGGATCGATCCGAGGTAGGCGTAGGACTGCCCGGCATAGTCGGCCTGCAGGTCGGCGTAGGTCTTGCCGGCGTAAGCGGCCTGCAGGTCGGCGTAGGTCCAGCCGGGCAGGATCGTGACGGTGAGCAGGATCCCGGCTGGGACGGCGGCCTGGACCGCGCGGGTGAGCTGGTCCTGGTCGGCCACTTCGGTGGCGTAGAACGCCAGCCGCAGCCGGTACGCCGAACCGTCCTGCCGTTCGGTCATGAAGATGTGCCGGGCCCCGGTCAGCCACTGCTGCGCGGCGGCCCGGATTGAGGCGGGCGTCCCGCGCCGCCAGCCTTGGGCTTCAGCGATCCGCAGCCGCTGCGAGGCGTCATCCAGGCCGGGGAGGACATCCGCGCCGACGAACTGGGCCAGGTAGGGCAGCGCCTTAGCTGGGGCGCGGCTGACGTCCAGGAGGGCCGACCACCCCGGATATTGGTCCGTGTCGGCGGCGAGGTCGTGCACTTCCTGCAGGTTCAGGGTCAGCGCCTGGCAGTAGAACAGCAGCAGCCAGCGGAAGTCGTCGCCCAGGGTGTTCGCGCCCAGCGCCGCGTACAGCTCCTCGGCGAGCGGTGACACGGCCGGGCGGATGGAGGGGTCGCGGCTGGCGGTGCCCGGCAGCAGCGGCAGCGTCATCGGAGGGTCACCGGGCGGGTCACGTGTAGGCGGGAACGCAGACCGTGGAGAAGGTGAACGAGGGTGATGTACCGGTGATCGTCCAGGCCAGCCGGGTGTGATAGGTGAGCAGGTTGTTGCATGTGGCGTTCGCGGCGTTCGGGAGGCCTGGGTAGATCCGCAGGACCCGCTGGCCGGGGGTGGAGATGGCGCCGGTTGCGGCGTTCGTCGGGTCCAGGTCGTACCAGGTGGCGCCGTCGAGTGACTGCTGCACTTTCACGACCAGCGACTGTCCCGTTCCCGACGCTGCGGTCACGTCGATGAGGAACGTGCCGCCTTTGGCCAGGGACCGCCAGTCCCAGCCGACCCCGCTGACCGTGTGCACGGCTGAGGCATCCAGGAGCGCGCCAGGGGTGTCCGAGTTCAACACCGCCACCGGCAGCCACGACCCGGGCGTCGCCGACACATCGGTTGCTGAACCGTCCGCGCCGTACGTCAGTTTCACGCGCTGCCAGTGCACGCCGCCGATCTCGTCAGTGGCGAAGACCGCGCCGGCACCTGGTGTCACCGAGACGTTGTCAGACACGGGTCCCCTTCCTAGATGGCGGTGCCGGTGATGGTGCCCGGGGTGGGCAGCGGCGCGAGCCCGCCCATGACGACGTCGCCGGTGCCGCCGTTGATGGTCAGGGACCCGATGTAGTCCACGCCCGGGACGGCCGCGATGACGGTGGCCAGCTGAAGCCGGCGCACCACGTTCTGCCCGGCGTCCCAGGCCGGTGGGATCGCGTCACCGCCACCCCACGCCGCTGGGCTCAGCCACGCCCCGATGGCAGCCGTCACGGCGGTGATCACCGTGCTGGCGGTGTAGCCGGTGAGGACGTGCACGGTGTATGTGACGTTGATGGTGGTGAAGGTGGGGTCGAAGGTGGCGACGACGAAGTTCACTTCACGCAGGCCGTCCAGGTAGGCCTGGACAGCGGAAGCGACCCCGCCTGAGACGGGCGCACCGGCCGCCGTGGCCAGCGCGACAGCGACGTACCGTTCGTTGCTGGTCGTGCCGTCCCCCGGGTTGTACCCGGAGACCGCCAGGGCCCGGCCGACTCCGGCGATCCGGGTCGCGAGCACGGCGAAGTCAGCGGGCAGGATCGGCCGCGGCGTCAGCAGCTGCAACTCGGTCCGCAGCCGGGCCAGGTAAGCGACATCGGACTCGGGGTCCGCTCCCCCGGCCGTCGCTGAAGTGAGCGCGACGTCGGTGACGTAAGAGAGGGAGTCGACCAGCTCGAGCGCAGTCCCGGCGGGGACCGCGTTGGCGTAGGCGCCGACGTCGGTGGCCTCGAGCTGGACGGCGGCCGACGAGGCGCCCGCCGGGACCGTGACGGCAGCGGAGACGGCGAAGAGGACCCCGGTGTCACCTGAGGTCCGGTACGCGACCAGCGCGCCCTGCGGGATCGTGTATCCGGCGGTGCTGGCCCCGGTCCAGGTCGACGACGTGGTGGCCTTGTCACCGGCGCGCTGGGTGATGCCGAGGAACCGGGCACCGAAGGCGGCGAAGATCCCGGCGGGCACTTGCGCGGCGATGACCGCCGCCTCTGAGGTCATCCGGGCGACGGCTTCGATCAGCCACGCCTCGAGCTGGCCGTCGGACAGTTCCCAGCCGGGGATCTGGGACTGCAGGTAGGCGACGGCGGCGTCGGCGATGTCGTCGGGGTCGGTGGTGACCGGGACAGTGACGAACGTGCTCATGCCGGCCTCATGCCAGGCTCACTGCGGCGGTCACGATGGCCACCACATCCTTCCCGGTCACCTCGTGCGGGATCTCGGCCAGCTCGACGGTGGCGCGGGGTTCCCACTCGTCGATCGCGGCCTCGACGTCGGCCAGGGTCAGCGAGGTGCGGAACGTGAGGTCCGGGACCCCGTAGGAGGGTTCCTCGATCCGGGACCCGGCGGTGGTCTCCAGCAGCACCTGCACGCACTGCGCGACGTCGTCGAGGGTGTCCTGCTCGTTGACGGCCAGCTGGCCGCCGGGGCCGAGGGTGAGCGGGATCGCCAGGTGCGGGATGTCGGTCATCGCACCCCTCCCGTCCCGGATCTGCGGGTCACCTGGTCCAGGCCAGGACCCAGGGTTCGTGGTTGACGCCGGTGAACACGGCCAGCAGCTGGTCTCCTGGACGGGGGCAGAACCCTGCGGCGATCGCGGCGGCGGGTGTGCTGTACGAGCCGAGGGGCCAGGGGGCTGGCCCCCAGGTGGTGAGCGGGATCTCTTCCAGCTCGAAGGTGACCCCGGCCGCGGTGACGGTGAGAGCCGTTGCCTGCTGCGGTGTTCCAGCGTAGGAGTCGTCGCGGCCGTGGCCGAGGACGCCTTTGGTGAGGGGGTCGTCATTACGTGCCATCAGCTGACCACGTCGGCACCGTGCGGCGTTCGGACAAGCCCGTCGAACAGGCCGGGCAGTGGACCCGGCGCGGCGGCATCCTGGACATCTTCCCCGGCGACGCCGCGCTGCCGTTCCGCGTGGACTTCTTCGGCGACGACATCGAGAGCATCCGGCCCTTCGACGTCGAGACCCAGCGGTCTGTCGGCAAAGTCGAGTCG
>CALMAR010000508.1:0-5777 GCA_937859855.1 uncultured Kineosporia sp. | reverse complement strand
CATCGCTTCCATCGTGTGCCCATTCCCGAGACTGATGGCGACGTGGTTGGTGTCGCCGCGCCCGACCCGCATCAGCAGCGCGCCGCGGGTCCGCTGGGCGGAGCCCACGCTGATGACCTTGCCCCGGGTCTGGCAGATGGCCAGCAGCTCCTTCACCGGCTTCTCGATGCCTTTCAGCCCGACCTTCCCGGCGCAGTACTCGACCAGGCCCGAGCAGTCGAACTCATTGGGCCCGGACTTACCCCAGACGTACTTCTTGCCGACCTGGGCCAGGGCGACTTCGACGAAGTGGTCGACGAGGGTGTCGTTGAGGTTCAGGTCCTGCGCTTCGAGGTCGCCGACCAGGGGCAGGTTCAGCGGCGTCCAGCCCTGTTCCCCTTCTGCTGCAGCGGCGCCCGCGCCGGTCTGGGGCTGCGGTTCCGGGAGGACGGGCTGGGCGCGCAGGACCTGAACCTGCGCGACCTCGACCCCGGCGGTTCGGGTGATCTGCTCGACGATCCATTTGCCGTTCGCGGGGCCCATGTCCGACATCAGCACCGCAGAGCCGGCCTGCAGGGTGGTCTTCCCGGCCAGGACCGTGAACGTGGCGGTGGCGGCGGGTTTCCCGACGTCCCAGTCGAAATCGATCCCCGACTGGACCCCCGGGGTCCGCTCGGTCAGGCGGTAGGGATCCTGCTCGAGCAGGTACGAGTCTGGGACAACCCAGAGTTCCCCGCGGCGGGCGAAGACCCGCCAGCCGATCTCACCCATGATCCGGGTGGCGGCGTCCCACGTCGATTCCTTCTCGGCGGGCGCGGTGGCCGTCTTCAGCTTCCCCCGGGCGAGCTCGGCTTTCGCCACGGGGCCGGGGACGGTCCTGACTCGGACCCAGTGGGTGTCCCGCTTGACCAGGTCAGTGACGAACGCGGCCCTCGACATCTGGCCTGGGTTGACTTTGCGGTAGGAGTCCGCCTTCCGCAGCGCGGCGACGGCGACATCCTCACAGGTCAACGTCAGGCCGCCGCCGGTCTTGCGGATTCCGGCGAGCTCGAACCCGGCGCCGTCGAGGACGACGGTGGAGCGCTGCCGGGTGATCGGGGAGCGCAGCAGCCGCCGGTCGGTGTCCTGGACGTCGATCTGGATCGTCGAGGCACCGCTGATCGTCTCGATCATGCTGACCTTGGTGGTGGCCGGTGTGAGGTGGGCGGTGGCCTTATCGCCGTCGATCTCCAGGTCGGCCAGGTCCAGCAGAGCGGTGCTCACACCCAGGCCCCTCCCCTGTCCCAGCAGACGGTCAGGGCAGTTTGAGCCGCTGACCGGCCTTCAGGCTTTTGCCGTCGCGGATCCCGTTCAGGGAGGCGATCGCCGATGCTTTCCGGTAGTCGCCGAGCTGCTTGGCGGCGATGGAGGAGAGGGTGTCCCCGGCCCGGACGGTGTACGTCTTCCCGCCCGTCCTGGTGCTTGTGGTCTTGGATCGTTTGGCGGCGGTGGTCTTGACCAGCAGCTCGCCGGGGACGTACCGCAGGAAGCTGAAGGTGCCCAGGACGCGGATGGGGCGGCGATCGGAGCGGCGGGTGATCCATTCGTCGATCACCCAGCCGTCGCAGACCCACTGCATGCCCGGGTCGACCGGGTAGACGCCCTTCACCCGGACCGGTGGTGGTTCCTTGTCGCCGCTGCCGGTGAAGTTGGTGGTGACGTAGTCGACCAGGCCGCCAACGGGCTGGCCGGCGACACCGGCGAAGAAGCCGTCGAGGAGGATCTGCAGCGCCAGCCGCTGCGGCGGCGGACCGGCCCAGACGGTGAGGCCCATCCGCAAGTCCCGGTCGATGACCTTCCACCCGCCGTACCCGTCGGTGACTTTCGGGTCGGTGGTGCCGAAACCGCACTCGAGCTGGAGGTGAGGGTTCGATACCCGCTGGATAACCAGGGTCGGGCCAGCCGCGATCGCCGGAGGGCTGGTCATAGCCGGGCCATCAGGTCGGCCCGGGCGTCGACGGTGGCTTCGGCCAGGACCCGCCGGTCGAGCATCACCTGCACGATCAGCGGCTCACCGCGGCCGCCGCGGTCATTGGCGGCAGCCGCCGCTGGGAGCGGGGTGACGGTGGCGCCGCGGGGCAGGTCCAAGAGCTCCGCCCCGGCGTCCCCGACGATCACCGTCCCGGACGATGTGAGGGTGCCGCCGGAGGCGAGCATCGGGATGTCGGGGATCAGGTCGATGCTCTTCCCGGCCACCCCGTCAGGGAAGCCGGGCACCTTCCCGAGCCAGCCTGGAACGGAGATCTTCAGGTCCAGCTTGTTCCACATGCCGATGATCCAGTTGATGGCGCCCTTGAACGCTTCCTTGAGCCCGCCGAAGGCGTCCCGGGCTTTGTCCCCCAGCCACCCGAACGCGGCGCCGACGGCGTGGACCACCTTGAGCACGCCTTTGCGGAAGGTCTCCGAGTGCTTCCAGGCGAGGATGAACCCAGCGGCCAGCGCGACCACGGCGATCACGATCAGCCCGACCGGGTTGGCATCCAGGGCAACGTTCAGCAGCCACTGCGCCGCGGTCCAGGCCTTGGTCGCGACCATGACCGCCTTGCCCGCTGCGGCGGACGCCAGCGCGGCCACCTTCTGCCGGACCAGGGTGAGGATGCCGGTGGAGCGGGCGCCGGTCAGCTCGAACTCCGCCGCCGAATCGATCCCCAAGGCAGCGGTGTGCGCTTCCAACGCCCCGGTCATCGCCTTATTCGCGGACGCCAGACGCCAGTTGATCGCAAGCTCCACCAGCTTCAGCGGGATCGAGACAGCGTCGGCGGCGTTCGACGCCGCCTGAGCGATCTTGAAGGCGACCAGGCCGGCGACCAGGTAGGGCATGACCTTGGACAGCAGGTCCGCATGGTCGGCGAGGAATCCGACCGCGATCGACACCACGGTGATGCTGTCCGAGACGCCCTGCCCGGCGGCGTCTTTCAGCTCGACCAGCGAGTGGCCGATCGAGGCGATCCCCTCACCGGCCTGATGCAGAGCCGACCCCGCGGACACGTCGGGCATGGACAGGTGGAAGTCCTTGAGCCAGGCAACGACTTTCGGCCCGTACTTCTCCCCCGCGTCCCGCAGCCAGCTGAGGAACCGCGGGCCGTAGATGGTGGCGACGTCGTCCAGCCACTGCTCGACCTGCGGCCCGTACCGGTCGACCAGGTCGGACAGGGCGGGCATCAGCTGCTTCTCGATGGCCTGCGCACCGGTCAGCACGGCGGGGAGGAGTGCCTGCCCGGCTTTGGCTTTCAGGTTGTCCCACTGCCCGGCGATGATGCGCTGGGTGTTGGCCAGGCCCATCGAGGTGCGGTGGAAGTCGCCGGTCGCCTTCCCGGTCTGCTCCATGATCACCGCGTAGGCGGCCTGAGCGGTGTCGGCGGCCGTGATCTCCTTCGTCGTGGCGGCCAGGCCCATCTTGAGGGCCTTGTGCTGCACGATCGCGGCGCTGATGGCGAAGCCGTACCGCTGCAGCGGGTCGAACTCCCCAGCCAGCGCACTGGAGACGGCGTCCAGCATCTCCTCGGGAGTGGCGTTGTTGAAGGAGGCGAGGTCGGACGCGGTGATGACCAGCTGCTTGGACAGCTTCGCCGCTTCGGCGGTGCCGGAGCCCAGGTTGCGGAAGAAGTTGCCGTAGTTCGCGGCCGCGGTGAGGGCTTCGTCGCGGGACTGCCCGATGCTCACGTCCGCGGTAGCGGCCCAGTGCTGCAGGGATGCGGCGGAGGAGCCGAAGATCTGCTCGGTCTTGGACAGGGTCTCGTTCAGGTCGCTGGCTGAGGCGACCGCCTGGCCGCCGAAGATGACCGCGGCTAAGGCGACTGCGTCCCCGGCGTAGGTGGCGGTCCGGGCCAGCGCCCCGATCGTGCGCACGACCGCGCCCAGGCCACCGGCGGCGGCGGAGGCGACCCGGCCGATCCGGTCGGTCTTCTCGACCTGGTCCCCGACGCCCTTGACCGCCTCCTCGGCGTCCTTGTTGCCGCGGACGAACTCGGCGACCTGATCCAGCTTGAGGCGGATGACGACTTCGTCGTTGGACGGCACCGGTCACCCCCTGATCGCCTTGGCCAGCGCGGTCTGCTCGTCCTGCCGCAGCCGGGCCGCCTCCCGCAGTACCGCCTCGGCGATCTCGAGGTCTTCGCCTGCCAGGTTCAGGAAGGCCATCGGGTCGCCCCATCCGAGCCAGAGAGCCGCCGCGGCATTCCTGACTGCCGGGGCGGCGGCTATTCCCCCCGCCAGTCCTCGTTGGTCTCGTCCTCGACATAGCCCGAGTGTTCGCTGATTCGCTTGGCCAGCGCGAAGAGGGTCCCGTCGCGGCCTGCGCTGAAGGCTCGCAGGATGGTCAGCGGGCTGGATCCAGCATCCACACCTAAGGCCTCGGCCAGGCCGGGATCGTCGATCGGGAGCTCGATCTCGCCGCCGTCGCCGCCGATCACCACTGCGTCAATGGCGGCCAGGATGGTGGCCGACGCCGCCGAGAGCTCTGCTGTGGCCTTGGCCGAGCCGCCCTTGGCCTTCCGGATCCGGTCGGCGCCCGCGCGCAGCTGGCTGTGAGGCAGGGCGTGGATGCGCAGGTCCAGAGACGGCTCAGACCAGCCCGGTACCGGGATCAGCGTGGACTCGGCCTCTGCGACAAGTGCCTCGCGGCGGGCTTTCAGCCGGGCCAGCGGCGAGATGCCCGCAGCTTCCGGGGCCATTAGGACACCCTCCCGCCGGTGGAGCAGACCAGGTCGAAGGTTGAGGCGGTGTCCGATCCGGAGTCCGAGTCCGGGAAGTTGACCGTTTTCAGGATCCCGGTCCAGATCCGCGGCTTGCCGACGGGGATGCCGTTGGCGTCCAGCGGCTGGTCGGACACCGACATCTTGGCCCGCCCAACCCGGCCGGCGAGCGCGGTGGCCAGGTCATGGTCGCGGTCGAGGTCGTAGTAGCGGGTCACGGTGACGTTGGAGACGGTCGGGGTGCCACCCAGCGGCACCTCGGGGCCCATGCCGCCAGGCTTGTACTTGGTTTCGCCGGAGTCGGCGTCGCCGCCGGTCCGCTTGTCGAAGGGGTCCGGGAGCCGGGTCATCTTCCCGGGCGTCAGCTCGACGCTGACGAAGATCAGCGACTGGCTCTGTCGTGACATGCCGGTTCCCCTTTCAGGCCGTGGCGAGGGTGTCGGTGACCGGGTACTTGGTGAGCAGGATCTGGACCTGCTCAGCGAACGGCGACATCCGCACCGACAGCAGCGCCCGCAGCTGCCCGGCGGCGATGGTCTCGGCGGTGTTGACGTTCGAGCCGACGTCGACCCGGTACGCCTCGGGGGCGGTGGCCCCGTACAGTTCGTCGTTCTCGTAGTGGCCCTGCAGCATCGCTGAGAGAGCGGCCCCGAACTGGGCGATGGTGTGGCCGCGGCCGTCGAGCTGGTCGAAGAGGAACTGCTCCCCGATCAGCGCGCCCTCATCGGAGACCTTGAGCCGGAGGAGCTGGTTGTTCAGCAGCGGCCAGCCACCGGTGGTGTCGAGGGTGCGGTAACCGTAGAGGCTGATGTTCGCCGCACCGTAGGCCCGGTGGAACGTGTTGACCCCGTCATCGGCCAGCAGCCCCCGCTCGGCGTCGGTGAACACGTTGGACAGGCCGATCACCCAGGGCACTTCACCGTTCTGGCCGGCCGCGGGGACGTTGGCCGGGCCACGGCTGACCTGGGCGGACACCACCCCGGCGGCGATCGCCGACGGCGGGATACTGCGGGTGGTACCCGCGATCCGGCCCGGGACCTTCAGCCCCGCCGCGAACAGGGTGCC
>CALMAR010000507.1 GCA_937859855.1 uncultured Kineosporia sp. | reverse complement strand
GTGGTGGCCGGCCCGCCGCGGCCGGTTGCCCGCCCGGTCGAGTGGGCGATGGAGCAGCCCCCAGGCGGAGGTCCGCTGGCCGGTCTGGCCGCCGGTCTGGCCGTTCTGATCCGTGAGCCCTGCTGGTTCCCGGTGCTGGTGCTGGCGACGGATCTGCCAAGGCTGGAGGCCGGCGACGTCGAGCGACTGGCGACTGCGCTGTTGAGCGCTGAAAGTCACGTTGGGGCAGCTGTTTTCGTTGATGACGGCGGGCGCCGGCAATCTCTGGCCGCGATCTACCGCCGGGCCGAGCTGGTCGCCGCGGTGGCGGGGGAGCAGCCGGTCGCGGGCCGGCCTGTGCATGCCATGCTGTCCAGATTGGCCACGATTGCCGTGCCCGCTCTTGGGGCCACCGCTGACGTCGACACGACCGCTGAACTGGTGGCTGCTCGGATAGCGCTCGGCGGAGCGACCCGGGATGGTTCAGGTATGTCTGATCAGGTGTTGCACGAATGGGTCGCCACGGTGTGCGAGGCGTCGGGCATCGACCCGGCCGCGGTCGATGTCGCCACCGTGCTCGATCTGGCGAAGGATGCGGCTCACGGAATCGCTCGTCCGGCAGCCCCTTTGACCACCTTCATGGCCGGTTATCTGGCTGGCCGCGCGGGAGCTGGCGACCGCGCTGACCCGGCGCAGGCAACCCGCTTCGCGTTGGCCGAGCTGGCGGCTCTGATCCCGGCCCCCCCGGACCTGGACACGCCAGGCTGATCTGCTGGCACCATGAATCGGTGAGCTGACCGGGCTGGAGCTGGCAGTGCCGAGCCGGCTTGCCCACGGCTGAACAGGCGCTGGAACCGTTCCACGACCGGCCTTTTTTTGCAGTGTTGACGCGAGTGTGCCGCAGCTGCTGCTGGATTCCGTCACGGATCCGCAGGTGCGCCGGCTGCGGGCAGGCGCTGGATCGATCGAGCAGTGGGCCGACAACGTGGACGTGCTCACCTCCGGCTGCCGCCGGGCGCTGGTTCAGGCCCTGTTCGGCAGAGAGCGGTTCAGTAGGTGAACCGGTTGATCAGGGTGCTGACGTCGCTGGCCAGATCAGCCAGCTGATTGGCCGATACCTGGGTGGTCATGGCATTGGCTGAGGTGGTGCTGGTGGAGGAGGCGATCGCGGCCATGCTGCCGCTGATCTTCTGGGCACCCTGAGCCACATCGGCCACCCCGCGGCTGATCTCGGCGGTGGTGGCGGACTGTTCTTCGACCGCCGCCGCGATCATCGACTGGTTCTCGTTGATCCGGCGGATCACGTCGGTGATCGCCTCGATCGCGGTGCTGGCCTGGCTGGTCATCGCCTGGATCCCAGAGATCTTGGAGGTGATGTCGTCGGTCGCCCGCCCGGTCTCCTGGGAGAGTTCCTTCACTTCGGTTGCCACCACCGCGAACCCCTTACCCGATTCACCCGCCCGGGCCGCTTCGATGGTGGCGTTCAGAGCCAGCAGGTTGGTCTGCTCGGCAATGGTGGTGATGGCCCGGACGATCTCGCCGATCTCCTCACTGGCCTTGGCCAGGTTGGCGACCGAGTGACTGGTGGCCTCAGTCGCCCGAACCGCCTCCGCCGCCACATGAGCCGCCGCCGACGTCTGACCCGCGATTTCCGAGATGGCCGAGCCCATCTGGTCGGTGGCCCGGGACATCAGGCTCACATTGGACGACATCTCGGCCGCGTTCGCCGACACCGTTTCGGCTTGGCCGGAGGTCTCGTTGGCGGCCCGGCCCAGGTCACCGGATACGGCGGTCAGGCCGGTGCAGGCGCTGGACAACGTGTTGGCCGCGTCGCCCGCGGACTGGATCGCTCCGCCGATCTCCTGGAGAGCCTCGTTCAGGGCACTGCCGATCTCCTGGAACTCGTCGCGGCTACCGGCTGGCACGCGCACGGTCAGGTCGCGACCGGCCATCGTGCGCATCGCCGACAGGATGGCGCGCAACGGCATCAGCATCGACCGGGCGATCCAGGCGGCGGCGGCGGCGAACAGCAGCAGCGCGATCAGGCCAGCGATCAGGGTCTGGCGCTTGGCGTTGCTGGCGGTGAGTGCGGCGTTCTGCCGAGCCTGGCTGACTGCGGCGAGTATCGCGTCGTCCACGCTGCCAAGTTCGTCCTCGAGCTGGCCGAACAGGTCCAGGAACTGCGGCAGCCCGGCTTCCGCGGCGACCTTGTTCTGCGAGGCGGCCCGCACCAGGTTCTGCGCCTCGGCGGCGTAGTTCACCAATTGGGGGCGGATCCGGGCGAACTGCTGAGCCAGACCGGGCGGTGCCGCTTTGGCCGCGGCATCGAAGTTCGTCACGATGTCGGCGGCTTTGGTATCGACGTCCGCGGTCTGGAGCTGTTGCCGCTGGGCATCGGTCCGGGCATACAGGGCCGCCATCACGTCGGCCCGGATGCCTTGGTGCATCAGGTCAGTGTTCGACTGCCGGGACAGGCCGTCACTGATCCTGACCATCTGATCGGCATCCCGGGCCTCCTGCTTGGCTCCGGCGAAGCCGATCGCGGCCACGGTGCCCACGGACAACGCGCCGATCACACCCAGCATGGCCAGCCGTGTGGCTACCGTCACCCGCACCGTCGCCTCCCAGAATTGATCCGCCCAGGGCATCGGCGCGGACACGGAGTTCCTGAAGGTCTGCTGGCCACGATCGCTGGTGCCGGCGGTCAGCTTCCTGCTCGAACAACGCCGAACCGGCAGCGGTGCCGGGGATGGAATGTCCGGATTGGCGAGTCCACCGGCTTCATGGGTCGATTACACCTTGACCGCGATGAGTCCCTCATGTCCTGTCTTGCTCGCTCCTGACCGCTGGGCTCAAGGACAATCAGCCCGGGATCACCGGCGCGAGCCACGAGGAGGGGTGGCTGGGATCGCTGTGGATGCGCACGGTCCCCGCCAGCCGTTCCGGGGCGCGGTCGACCGGATCATTGTGCAGGAAACGCGAGTTCTCGCCGTCGTCGCAGGCTCGGACAGTGAGCCGGATACGATGTCCTGTCTCGAAGATCATGCTGGTCGGCATGACCTCGACTTCGAGAAGCGTTGGTTCGCCGGGCGTCAGGGGCTGGGCCGCGATGTGCCGGTGTATCGGACGCCAAGGCGTGGAAGCCGTTTCGTCGAGTTCGCGATGAGACGCCCGCAGCCAGCCCTTGGTGACAGGCCCGCGGAGGCCGGAGGCGTCTTCGAAGGTGACCGTGGAGCCGTCCGGAGCTACGTTGTCCACGGTGACGAAGACGTCGGCGTCGGTGGCTGTCGAGCTCACCCACAGGCGCAGACACGAGGGCCCGGTGATTTCGACCGGCTCGGTCAGGGGCGGACTTTCAAAGACCGCCTCACCCGATAGCCCGTCGTAGGTGACGGGGGCCTGATCGTCGCCGGGGGCTTCCTGTCTGAGTGCTCCGGCCGCAAGGTAGAAGGTGCTCCATTGCGTGCGCGGAATGGGCCACCCGTCCTCGTGCCGCCAGTGGCCTCCCTCAGAGTCTCGAATGAACAGCTTGACGGGCGGCTCGTCGTCCCACCCGTTGCTGGCGTTGCGGCAGAACCGGTCGAGGAACCGGAGCTGATAGTTGCGGGACTCGGTCGAATAGAAGGGGGCGAAGTGGTTGCCGTGATGGATCTCGAGCCACTTGTGCTCCGATCCGGCGGCTAGCCAGCCCTCGATATTGCCGCGCAGGTGGAGGGCATAGCCACCCCAGTTGCCCGCTGACAGTAGCGGCACCTGTATGTCGGCCAGGTTTGCCCGGCGGGCTTCGTAGAAATCGTCGATCAACGGGTGTTCGCGAAGCTGGGCGGGCATGTCGGCGTTGGTGGGGATCGACTTGGCCGGGTCGGCGTCTTCAAGGTCATGCTGGTTTCCGGTGATCTGGCGAGGCCACCAGGCGTCGGTGAACGTGTTGCTGAGAATCCCGCCGTGGTAAGCCCATTCGCGGTAGAGGTCGACGGCCCCCTCCCAGGGGACGATGGCAACCAGGCCGCGCGGCCGCATTCCGGCGACATGCCATTGGTTCATGGCGTAGTAGGAGATGCCCATGAGTGCGACGCTTCCCGTCGACCAGGGCGCATCGGCGGCCCACGTGATGCAGTCGGCCAGATCTTCATACTCTTGCGGGGCTTGGAGTTCCATGCGTCCCGGTGAGGCGCCGGTGCCTCGCTGATCGACTCGGACGACGGTGTATCCCCGGGGAACCCACCATTCGGGATTGACCGTTTCCCAGTTCATCAATGTTCCGCGTTCCTCGACCGTGGCATAGGCAGCGGCGTTGAAGTCCTCGAAATGGATGTTCTTGCCGTAAGGACCCATGGTGAGGATCACTGGGCATCGATCGCCGCCTGAGAGGCGGAACACGTCGGCCCGCAGGACGAGCCCATCACGCATCGGCACACTCACGTCACGTTCGTGCCGGAGGCTGCCTGCGACTGTCTGCGAATCGGTCTCGCTGGGGTCCGTCGTCGCATCGGAGTTCATCGGTCGGTGCCTGTCTCTCGGCGGTGTCGGGGCGGCTCAGGACTCACGAGTATGGCGGATTGGAGCGCTGTTTCGATGAAGCGGGCGTCTGGGTCATTCGGCCGTCGAGGGCGCACCGGTGGAGCTTGCCACTTCGTGGAAGGTCGGATCAACGATGAGGTCGAAGACTTCGCGGCGGTACTTCTGGAACCGTGGGTCCGCCTTGGTGGCGAGTTCGTCGCGGGGTCGCGGGAGTGCGACGTCCACCTCGGTGAGGACTGTGCTGGGGCGCCCGCTGAGCACAACCACTCGGTCTGCGAGGAAGATCGCCTCGTCGATGTCGTGGGTGATCAGAATTGTGGTCAGGCGCAGCTCGGTGCTGATTTGGGCGGTCATGGCCTCGAGATTGATCCGGGTCTGGGCGTCGACCGACGCGAAGGGCTCGTCCATCAGCAACACCCGCGGATGAGTCGCCAGGGCGCGGGCGATGGCGACACGCTGTTGCATGCCCCCGGACAACTGCCATGGATGGTGCTCGTGGACGTCGTGAAGGCCGACGCGCTCCAGCGCTTCCGCAGCCCGGGCGGCGCGTTGTCCGCGTGGTAGCGCCTGGAGGCCGAACTCCACGTTGCGGCGCACCGACAGCCACGGATAGAGGCTTCTGTTGTACTCCTGAAAGACCACCCCAAAGCCGGCCGGTACGCGGGTCCCGATGCGGCGCCCGTCGAAGCTGACGCTTCCCCGGTCGGGTCGCAGGAGTCCTGCGATGGTCCTCAGCAGGGTCGTCTTGCCGCATCCGGATGGGCCGACGATCGCGACGAATTCCCCTTCCGCGGCCCGGAGGGATACCGAGGCGATCGCTTCGGTTCGTCCGCCTCGCTCGCTTTGGAAGGTCTTGCCGACAGCGTCGACGTCCAGGAGAGAAGGTGTTGTCACCGTTCACGTCCTTTCATGCCGTCGTACCACACCAGGGCCCGTCTCTCGATGAACGAGAACGTGGCGGTGAGCAGGAGGCCGATGACTCCGAGGATCAGGACACCCGCATACATGGGAATCACTGCGTAGAGCCGCTGGGATTGGAGGATGAGGTACCCAAGCCCCGACGATGCCCCGAACATCTCGCTGACCACCATCAGAATCAGGGCGACGGCCAGGCCGATGCGCAGCCCGGTCATGATCTGGGGTGAGGCAGCCGGGACGACGACGCGGCGGAGGATCTGGCTCGCGCTACCGGGGGTGTAGACGCGGGCGCTCTCGATGTAGCCGGGTTCGACGCGGCGCACGCCGTCCGCGGTGTTGAGCAGAACCGGCCAGAACGTGCCGAAGGCGATGATGCCGACCTTCAGCGGGTTGGTCGATCCGTGGATGGCCACAAGGATGGGGATCAGAGCGGGGACCGGCAGGGCCCGGCAGAATTCGAGGGCGGGGGTTGTCCAGGGCGCCAGTGCTCGCCACCAGCCGAGGATGATGCCGATGCCGATACCCCCTAGCGAGCCCAGGGCGAATCCGGTCAGGGCGCGTGCGACCGAGGGTGCGATGTCTTCGGCCAGTGCGCTGGAGGTGACGATGGCCCAGGCTTCGCTCAGTACCTCCGTCAGGGGCGGCACCAGCCCGGTGGTGTCGGCTCGGCCGTACAGCTCCCATCCGCAAGCGAGTGCGACGACGAAGAGCCACCCGGCGAGACTTCGTACCAGCCGGGCGCCACGGCCGGCCCGAGTGGCCCGCGGGGGCCGGCCGGATGGGGGGGTCCGCAGCGAGGCGGACCTGGGTCCCAGGTCGAGGGTGCTCATCGTCTTCCCTCGGTGGACTCTTCCTGCCATCCAGCCAGGCGCCGCTCGATGGCGACCAGTGCCACGTTGGTGACGACTCCGAGGATTCCCGCCACCACCAGGCACGCCCAAGCGAGGTCGTCGTTTCCCGACCGCATCTCCTCGATCAGGAGCGCACCCAGGCCAGGGCTGCCGGAGATCAGCTCTGCTGCGATCGCGACCACGACCGCCAGGCTGGCGGCTACCCGCACCGAGGTGGCGATGGCTGGAACGCTCGAGGGGAGGACGACCCGGGCCGCGATCCGGAGGTTCCCCAGCCCGAGAGTCCGCGCCGCGGCCACGTGCAGGGGGTCGACCGCGCGCACTCCGGCCCGCGTCCCGATCAGGATCGGCCACAGGCACGCGACGGCGATCAGGAAGACCTGCATATTGCGATCGATACCGAACAGGATGATGGCGATCGGCACCAGGGCCACGGCCGGGATGGGGCGCAGGAACTCGACGGCTCGCTCGGTGGTGGCGTCGAACCAGGTCGACGCGCCCGACGCCAGGCCCAACGGCACGCCCAGCGCGGCGCCCGCGGCCAGACCCAGCACGACCGCGAGAACGGTGTCCGCCAGGGCGTTGCTGAGCGATCCCGACCGGGTGCCCTCGATGATCGCCTTCGCGATGTCGAAGGACCCGGGGACGGCGCCGGCGGGCAACACCCCGCTCGTCCTGAGCAACTCGAAGATCGCGACCAGCACCGCGATACCCGTGGCGCCTTTGAGCACGGCCTTGATCGCGGTCATCAGTGAGTTTTCACGCGGGCGCTCCAGCGGCCATGGCAATGACCCGTAGCGGGGCGTCTGTTGTTGCGGAGCGCCACCCGGCTCATTGCCCGCCAACCCCGCAGCGGCGTCGAGCGGTGCGAGCTCAGTCCGCGGTAAAGGCATTTGCGACGTCCGGGGCTTGCTTGACGGCTCCCACCTTGACGAGCAGATCTGCCCAAAACCGCCACCCATCCGGATTGTCCGTGTCGTCGATAGGAGCGAGCTTGATCACTCCGGCGAGGCCGGCGTCCAGCTTTGTATAGGTGGGGATAGCGGCGCGAACCGTGTCCTTGTGGGCGTTTGCGTAATCCGTGGCATCGGCGATGGCGGCTCGGAACGCGCTGGCCACGGCCGCGTGCTTACCGAGGAAGGCCTCGGATGCGACGATGACGGACTGCGGTGTGTCTGGGGCCTGCCCGTCGACCCCCGACAGGACGTGAGTCATCTTGGTCTTGCTCTCGATGATCGAGAGGAACGGTTCGGTCGACAAGATCGCGTCGACCTTCCCCTCCTGGAGGGCGGTCCCCTGATTCGGGAATGGGATCTCCACGGTCTTCACCTTGCTTGGGTCGACACCCGCGTGGAGCAGCGCCGCCCGCATTCCCAGGTCCGGTAGCTGGAAGAGGGTGTCGACCGCGACGGTCTTACCGACCAGGTCGGCCGGCTTGACGATGCCGCTGCCGGGAGGGGCGACAAGCTGAATGGGGAAGGCCGCCGGGTCGTTCCCGGCCACGGAGGTGGCGGTCAAGGCCTTGACCGGAACGTGATTGGTCCGGGCGGCGAGTACCGCGGGGGCGTTGAGCCACCCGAAGTCGGCGTCTCCGCTCATCAGGGTGGGGATCACCGCTGAGGGCTCGATGTACTTGATGGTCAAGTCAATGCCGTGCTTTTTGAAGATGCCCTGTTCCTTGGCGACGACGATGGGGGCAACCTGTCCAATCGACAGTGCAGCGAACGTGACCGGTGTGGCCCCTCCAGAACTGGGCTTCTGGTCATCGCCGCTATCCCCGCACGCCGTAAGGCTCACCGCCGCGACGGCGACGAGAGCGGCTACCGCGAGTGGTGCTTTCATCATTTCTCCTTAGTACCTACTCGGGTAGGTGCTAGGAATATATGGCGCCCGTCACATCGGGTCAAGCCCGGCGGGTGACCGCCGGCCGGGCGGCCGTCCGACCTGATCGCAGCGCCCAAAGACGGCTACAGCTCACTCGTGCGTGCGCGAATTCTTGGGTCGATCCTGGTGACCGCAAGATCGACCTTGCTTCGGATCGCTGTTTCCAGGACTTGACCAGCGGTCAGCCGACGGGTCGCTCCCGATCCACGCCGGCGTGCGCGATCGGCGCAATGGGAGATGTGCGTCCGGTGCCGGGCGGGGGAGGAAGGCACCACTCGGGTAGCTCGGTTCAGGCCAGCAGTTCCAGTGATCGCAGCGTGGTACGCACGCCGTGCTGCCGGACCGATTCCAGGATCCGCAGGTAGGTCTTGGCGAAGCGCGGATCGTCAGCCAGGCCGCCGAACAGATCCCGTTGCTCCAGGAACGCTATCGGCCTCTCCCGGCTCTGCGCGGCGGCCGCCATCACCTGATCCTTGAGCTGGTCGACGATCTCGATCGGCTCTCCGGCCTCGTCGGTGCCTTCGGCGTACCGGGCCCACAGCGCGATGATGGCAGCGCAATACATGATTGGGCCGCCCTGCTGAAGCTGATAGCTGGCCACCGGAACCACGAACTTGGGGATCCGGTCGGAGGTGAAGGAGTTGATCCGGGCCAGGGTGTCGCGGACCTGTTCGTTGGAGAACCGTTCGATCAGTTGATCGGTGTACTGGATCAGGTCGATACCCGGAACTGGAGCCAGGCTCGGGATCGCCTCCTCGCGCATGTACCCGAGCAGGAAGTGCGCGAACAGGGGGTCCTGGGCTCCCTCGTGGACGAACCGGTAGCCGGTCAGGTAGGCACCGTAACCCAGCGCCTGGTGCCCGGCGTTGAGCAGCCGGAGCTTCATCAGCTCGTAGGGCTCAACGTTGCTGACGATCTGGACCCCGGCTTCTTCCAGGGGTGGACGTCCGGAGGCGAACCGGTCCTCCAGCACCCACTGCACGAAGTCCTCGCTCAGCACCGGCGCGGCGTCGGTGATGTCGTACTTCTGTGCCACCGCGGCCCGGTCAGCATCGGTGGTGGCCGGGGTGATCCGGTCGACCATCGAATTCGGGAACGGCACCTCGGTCTCGATCCAGTCCGCCAGTTCGGGATCCCGCAGCCGGGCGAACGCGGTCACCGCGGCCTGAGCCACGTGCCCGTTGCCCTGGATGTTGTCGCAGGAGACCACGCTGAACGGCGGGACCCCGCTGGCCCGGCGCGGGGCCAGGGCCTCCACCACGAATCCGAACCAGGTCCCCGGAGTGGCATCTGGTTCCAGATCCCGCTGCACGGCCGGATTGCCGTCAATGAACTCGCCGGTGACATCGCTGGTGTTGTACCCCCCCTCGGTCACCGTCAGGGAGACGATCCGGGTCTGCTCAGCAGTCATCTGACTAAGGATCTGCTCCGCGTCGTCCGGGCCGAAGAGCACCTGCCTGATCGAGCCGATGACCCGCGGTTCCCAGGCTCCGCTGGGTGGCTTCTCCACCAGGGTGTACAGCCCGTCCTGACTGTTCAGGGCATCCCTGATCGCTTTGTCGGCCGGGAGCAGTCCGACGCCGGTGATGGCCCAGTCCAGGGCCCGCCCATCATTCATCAGCCGGTCCAGGTACATCGCCTGGTGCGAGCGATGGAAGGCACCCACGCCGAAGTGCACGACGCCGGTGCTGAGCGCGGATCGGTCGTAGCTGGGACCGGGTACCCGGTCCTCTATCTGCACCAAGGTCGAGGCGTTCAGGTTCACCATCAGCAAGGCCCTCACAACATCGTCGTCATGACCGGTCGTAACTCATCTTCGCGCTTGTGCGCTGCTCCGGCGAGGGAGCATCTGCTGGCGGCCGGCCGGGTGGAGTCATGCCCATGCTTCTGGAGCTCAGGACGCCAAACCCGAGCCGGCCGGCTCCGCTGAGGATTGCTGGTTACGAACGCCTCCGCAACCGGCCCAAGCGGTGAGCACACACATTGGTGCCCGGGCCTGGTCACGGCTGGCGTGGGTCAGCCGACGGGGAGGCCCGCGAGTTTGGCGAACGTCACCGGGTTGGCGTACTCATCGACGCGCTGAATCTTCCCCTCAGCCAAGGCGAACCGGAACACGTACACGTTGTGATAGGGCCGATTGCCATCCGCTTGTACGTAGTCGCCGGTCATGGTCGCGAACACCAGGTCGCCGCCTGGGCTGACGGTGTACTGCGGGTCGACCATGTGGATACGTGAGAAGCGGGCGAGCGTTGCCCGCTGATAGCCGACGGTCGCCTCCTTGCCGTCGTAGGTGAACCACGGCTGAGGCGTACCAGCCGCGTCAAGCGGAAAGACGTACTGGACGTCGTCGGCCAGTAACGACGCGACGACGTCGAGATCGTGTCGTTCCTTGGCTGCGTAGAACGCCTTGACGATGTCGAGGCTTTGCTGCTGGAGATCCGTGATATCAGGCATTGGTCACTGTTCCTTTCGCAACAGGTACTCCCGGTCGGCGTTGACGATGTAGGTGATCTGCTCGAGCCCCCGCGAGACCGTGGCGAGATCTTCGGGCCGGATATGGATGAGTAGCCGGTCGGCCCAGGTGTCGAAATGCTGTTCCAAGTCGTCGTGGACTCGTTGTCCCTCTGCCGTCAGCCGCAACAGCTTGAGCCGCCGGTCATCGTCGTGGACCTCTGCTTCGACGAGGCCTTCATCAATGAGTGCGTCGGAAAGGCGTTGCACCGACTGACGTGACGAGCCCATCAGGCGGGCCGCCGCGGCCACGGAATCGTGTCCGTCATCGATCGCCCTCAGCACGCGCCAGCGCGCACTGCTCTGGCCCAGCGGCCCATTGGCTGTATCGCCGTGCCGAAGCACCGCCGTCTGGGCCGCGAGCACGGCTCGGGTGAAGCGGCGAAACGCGATCGAGTTCTCCGTCGGCACTCTGTGACTGTAGCAGAATCGTCAACATGTTGACGACTTGAGCGTGGATTACCAGCTTTCATAGCTCGGTATGAGCAGCATGCTGACATTCTGCCCAGAGTCGCCCTCCGAGCTCGGCTAGAGGACGATTTATCCCGCTCATGCCGGTTTGCCCGGGAGCCACCTCATCGAATTGCTCGGTGACCAAGGCGTGGCAGCGCCGCATGGTTCACCGGCACCCGTGCGCTGGATCGCCCGTTCGCCTGCTTCATCTGGCTGGCGCGGAGGCCGATAAGAGGTCCGATATAGCACTCCAAGGAGGAAAGACGCCATGCTTCGCCGCCATTTTCAATGGGGTGCCTCTATTGTTGTGTTGAGTGGTCTGTACATGTGCGGACTGGTCGCCGTTTTCATTATTGGTTCCAACCAGGGCGAGGCCGCCCCCATCTCTGGGGTCCTGATGATGATCTTCGGAGTAGTGGGGTTAGCAGCCGCTATCCGAGGTTCCAGGCGGCAGGATGGACAGCGCCGGGTTTGGCGCCTTGTTTCGGTCAGTTTCATATTCTTACTCGCGACGCTTGTGCTATTCGCCGCTCCGGGCGGAAAAACGACCTTTCCAGCGCCGGCTGACGCGACCCGGCTGGGCTTCGTCGTCACCTTGATTGCCGCGTCCTACTGCTTCCCGATGGAGACAACGTCGCTTCTGGAACGACGCAAGACTACGTACGACGCGCTCACGGTGGCGGCGGGTGCGTCCATGGTGTTGTGGTATCTGCTGGTTGGCCCGGTCCTCAGGGTCAATGGCGCCGCCGCCGCAGCCGCCGCCCTGTACGCAATCGCTGATCTGCTGTTGTTATTCGGTTTTGTCCGAGTGTTGTTACGTGGTGTGGAAAGCGCCAATCGACGGCCGATATGGTTGCTCGCTACGGCCGTTCTTCCGCTGACGGCCAGTGATGCTGTTCTCGGGTATAGCCAGATTCATGGGGCGAGTAACAGCCGGACGAGTTTCCTTCAGCTCGCCTGCATCATGACAATGACCTTTCTCATGTCTATCGCAGCTGTGGAACGAGGCCGCGACGTGGGGCGGCAGATCTCGGCCATCTCGGTCGTCCCGCCCATCGCGTCGAAGCTTCCGTATCTGGCGGTGGCGGGCGGCTGGACCCTGATGATCATCGCCGCCGCGAAGGAGCAGCTCTTTCCGTGGGCCGGACTGGTGAGTGGGGGTTTGGCGATCACCGGACTGGTCATTCTGCGCCAGATCACGGTGCAGAGGGCCAGTGAAGCGGCGGCCTCGACGGACGGGCTGACCGGACTGGCGAACCGTTCGCATTTCCATCTGCTGCTGGCCCACATACTTAAGCGGTCCGCGCAGAACGGTCGTGCCACGACAGTTCTTCTCATCGATATGAATGGCTTCAAACAGGTCAACGATACGTTCGGGCACAAGGGAGGTGACCGATTGCTCTCGGCCTTCGGCCACATGCTCAAGTCCAACGTCCGCAAGGAAGACGCCGTCGGGCGCCTGGGCGGCGACGAGTTCGCCGTTGTGCTGCACGACGTCGGCGATCTCAATGATGCGGAGGCGGTCCTGCGCCGGATCAGCGCGGCGGCCGCGGCACCTATCAGCATTGATGGCAAAGCGGTGCGGGCGTCCGCCAGCATCGGCGTCGCCTTGTCCCGGCCGGGGGAATTGAACCCGGACGACATCTTGCATCGAGCCGACGTTGCCATGTATGACGCCAAGCGCGGGACTGGTCAGATTCGCTGGACGTACTGGGACGCCAGGAAACAGATCCCCGGCCAGCGGATACTTCAAGTCGAAGTGAGTTGAGGACTGCCCAGACATCCGGCCCGGCCCGCATCCCTGCCCCGGCGGCACCAAGCGGTGCCTGGCCGCGCGGCTAACCGCGTGCGGGCCGGCTGGTCGTGCCGCGGAGGATGAGCTCGGTGGGAAGCAGTTTCGCCTGTTTGGGTGGCCGGCCCACGATGGCTCGCATCAGCCGGCTGGCAGCCACGTATCCCTTGTCCCGCAGTGGCTGGTGAACAGTCGTCAGCCCTTCGGCGGCGGGAACCGAGTCGTCGAAACCGATGATCGACAACTGACCCGGTACTGAGAGCCCGCGTTCGTGAGCAGCTAGGCGGGCACCCAGGGCGAGCGGGTCGCTGAAGGCAAAGACAGCGGTGGTCCTGGGCGCCAGGTCGAGCAGAGTGTGGGCGGCGGCGCGGCCAGCGTCGACGTTGCTGATCTGGCACTGCACAACCGGCACCCCCGCCCACTCCAGGCCGGCCCCGGACATGGCGCGGGCGGCGCCGGCCAGGCGGCCCTTGGGAACACTGGCCGTAGCTGCTTGCTGCCGGATCAGGTCGGCCGGACCGGGTTGGTCGCGTGCGGACAGCCGCGTGCTGATCACGCCAAGATGGCGGTGGCCGAGATCGAGAAGATGTCTCACCGCTGCCATGGAGGGTTTCTGCTCGTCGATGCCGACGAAGTCGTACGGGTCGGCGATGGCCGAGTCACGGCCCCTGGGGGAGTCGACGACGACCTTGGGTGCATGCCGGTGGCGTGTCGCATCGATCAGTGGATCGTCTCCAGCCAGGGAGTACAGGATGAGACCGTCGACGGCGTGGCGTACCGCTGGGCCGGTCGTGGTGCCGCGTTCGGGGGAGGACGGCACGATGACGATGGCGAGCTGCTGCGGATCGGCGGCGTCGGAGATGCCTTGCATCAGGCTCACGACGGCCGGGTCGTCGAACGCGTAAGCGAGGCGTTCGCGCATGACGACACCGATGGCATTGGTGCGGCCGTGGCGGAGGCTGCGGGCGGCCGGATCCGCTCCGACATATCCGACCTCGGCGGCGGCCTCCAGTACTCGCTGGCGCATGGCCGGCGCGACCACGTGCGGCCGGTTGTACACGTTGGAGACGGTGCTGGCTGAAACTCCTGCGGCTCGGGCCACGGCCACCACTCCTGGCCTGCGGGACGCCCGGGCGACGGCGGCATCGATCTGCGGCCGTGACATGGCGGAAGCATAGTTCTGGCCGCGGCCCGGTCAGCGGCTCTGGGCGCCCCAGTCAGCTCGGTGCGCGGGCTAGGTTCGCGACGAGAGCGTCCAGCTGGCCAGCAGATTCATCGCTTCTCGCGAGGCCATACCAGGTTCGGTCGAATAGACGAACAGGGTCTGTTCCTCGTCACCGGGAAGCAGCAGGGGGTCGTACTGAACATCCATGGGCCCAGCCACCGGATGCACGAACCGCTTGGTGCCGAAGGTGCGCTGGTTGACCGCATTCGCCCCACCACCGGCCGAAGTCCTCATTCACCGACAGCAACTCCTGCACGAGCGCGCACGACGCGTCCTCAGGATGTCGGCCAACATCCAGCCGGAGGTTGTGGACCACGATGCGGGCCTGCTCCTGCCAGTCGGCGAACAGCGTGCGGGCACCCTCATCGAGCAGGATCCAGCGGGGCGTAGTTACGTTCACGAGCCGGGAGCCGTTCGAAGTCGCAGAGGAGCGCTCTGGCCAGGTGGTTCGTGGCCAGCACCTCAGCCCGCCGGCCCAGCACCATCACTGGCACGTCGAGCGAGTCCACGAACTGCTGCAGGCTCGGCCGCGCCCGTTGCGCGAAGACTCGCTGGGGCTTGGTCCCGGTGTTGCGCTGGATCAGCGAATGCAGGTGTGAGCGGCCGGCTGCGTCCAGGTGCAGAGCTCGTGCGCTGGCGTCGACCACCGCGGGTGACGGGATGATGCCGCGCCCCTGTTCAAGACAGGCGTAGTGGTCGCTGGAGACACCGGCGAGAAGCGCCACCTCTTCGCGACGCAGACCCGGCCCCTCCTGATCCGGCTGTCCGGCATCAGGCCCGGATGGTGGCGTACCTGGACCTGCGAGTCCTAGGCCGGAACGGGCCAGAAGAGAGGTCCGTTTCCGCGCCCTCAGCGCCGCCAGACTTGAGGAGGCCCGACCGCGGCCAATTACACGCCGTTGAGTGCCGTTCCGGCGGGGGTGACCCCGGTCGCGCCGTTCAGCTCGTTCGCGGAGTTGAACGTATCCGTGGCTGCCAGATCGGATTGTCACGACTCCGAATTCGAAGCGTTGACTGCCAATAGTGCCAGCACGGCTGAAACCAAGAGCCAGCCCACGGTGAAAATCCAACGAACGTTGCCGGAAGCAGTTAAACCTGAGACCAAACTCAGAATCACCCCGACCAGTGCTGCAACAGTGAAAAGACCTTTCCGATTACGACGCATGCTGTGCCTAACAGATAGATGTGAATGTACAGCCAATGGCTAGGGCTGTTAGGCCAAGTGATCCTTGCAGCCCGAAGGCTCCTGCAAGAACAACTAGTACCGACGCTTCGGGAGCCAACGTGACGAGTCCGATGAATACGCCGACACTCAAGAGCACTCCGCCGCCAATGTTGATGATATCGGTAGCTGTCGACGTTCCTAAACTGTCTACGTAGTTGACAGGACTATTCGATGCATAGGAGTAAGCGTATTTGTCTTTTCCGGTGGGGTCTTGCTGGGTGTAGCGGCCGTGGGTGGGGTCGTAGTAGCGGACTCCGAGTTTGATGAGGCCGGTGGGGTCGTCGGTGTAGCCGCTGCCGTATCGGTAGG
>CALMAR010000506.1 GCA_937859855.1 uncultured Kineosporia sp. | reverse complement strand
TGCCCGATCAGGTGGAGCGTCTCCTGGTTGACGATCAGGCCGGCGACGTCGAGCAGTGCCGGGTCGGTCGGGTCGGCGTCGCCGAGGATGCGGGCCCGGTCGTCGCTCATCCAGGCCAGCGGCGTGGCCATCGTGGTCGTGATGCTGGTGCGGGTGCGGTCGTTGGTGGCCCAGAACTGCCGGGCCGCGGCGGCGCGTTCGCGGCCGCCGTCCAGCTGGCCGGCGTCCAGCAGTGCGGAGACCACTTCGTCGCAGGACTTGGCCGAGGCGTCCCCGATCCACCGGGTGACGTCACGCATGGTTCGCCCGGAGACCGCGGCGGCGTGCAGCAGCAGGGCCAGCACTCGCCGGGCCTGGGCGTCCCACCGTTCGCCTTCGCCGAAGGACTCGGGCACCAGGTCGACGGCGGGGCGCTGCGGGGGGGCGAAGTCCTCGCAGCGGGTGAGGACGCGCCACCGCACGGTCGAGGCCAGCCCGCCGAGCCCGGCCGGGTTGAAGAAGTGCACCCGTCCGCGGGCGGAGCGAGTCTCGTGCACCATCTCGGCGAGGTCGAGGCGGGTGGACGTCGTGATCAGCGCGCCGGGCGCGTCCAGACCGTGGCAGGCCAGCGAGATCGTCTTGCCGACCCGCGGGCCGCCGACGCGCGCGGTCGAGTCCTCGCAGGACGACCAGATCCGCTCACCCCACCAACCCCAACCGAGCCGGGCGATCTCGACGCCAATCTGCCGGACGTCGAGCCGCCGCCACGGCCGCTGCTTCGCGTCGCGCAGCGACGGGCGCAGAACGCCGGCCTTGAGCCGCAGCGCCTTGGGGGAGGCGTGCTCGGCGATGTCGAGCCGGGATGCGACGCCTCCGGTCCGCTGGTCCAGCTCGGCGCGGCGCCGGATGACGGCCTGAACCTTATGCGGACGGGCCACGAACGACAGCCACCACCACCCGGTGGAGACGACGACGAGAATCGAGCCGGTGGTCAGGAAGACTCGTGCGGGCTGGCCGTGGTGGTGCCGGTGGAAGAGGTAGCCGGCCAGGAGGCAGAACAGGCCAGCAGCCGCAGCCTGCCAGGGGTAGCGGTAGGCGGCGCGCGCTGCGGCGAAGGCGCCGGTCCGGATGCGGCGCCTCACAGCTCCCACGCTCCCTCGTCCGTGTGGTCGTCCTGGTGGGCGTCGCGCACGGCGGTCTCCCAGACGGCGACCAGCTCGGCCTCGAGCAGGTGCGGCTCGTCCGAGACGGCGTGGTCCTCGATCCAGCCGTCGCGCGCGACCTGGTCGAGGGCGTCCATGCCCTGCACGGCGGCGTCGACCCGGGCGGACCAGGCGCGATCGGACGCCGTGTGGTCGCCAGCGAAAGGACGCGTCTGGGTGAGCGCGTCGGCGAGGACGGCGGCGTCCATCGGCCAGGTCTCTTCCGGGGCTTCGAGGGCGCGGGCGGCTTCGCTCATCGCTCGTCACCGCCGACCGTCAGGGCCAGCGCCCACTCGGTGAAACCGCACAGCGGGCACTTGGGCAGGTTCTGGCCGGCGAACCGGTGCCGGCACGTCGTGTGGGCTCGCGCGCCTCGGGGCCGTACCGGCGGCGTCCGGCCGTTCATCGGGCGGTCCTCGGGCGGACGCCGGCCAGGAGGTTCCGTCGGCGGCGCTCGCTGAGACCGCCCCAGACGCCATGCATGATCCGGTTGTCGAGGGCGTACGCGAGGCACGGCTCGCGGACCGGGCAGCCAGCGCAGATGGCCAGCGCCGGGCCGATCTTTCCGCCGCCCTTTAGGGGAAAGAACAGCTCCGGATCGGTAGAGGCGCAGTCGGCGCGAGCGCGCCAATCCTCGCCGTCCTTGCTCCGAACGGATGCCTCGCCCTGGGCCTGATCCTGTGCCTGGGCAGGCATGAAACTACGATCGATCTGCATCGTCTCGCTCCTAGGTGACTCGATGCGCCGGCCCTGGCGGTGTTCGCGCACCGTCAGGGCCCTACTCGTGGGTCATTGATTATGTCCTAGGTCAAAACTATAAATGGCCTAGGTCTTAGTCAACGACCGTTGTGCTCCGACACGAACCAGATTGGGCCGGAGCCCGTCGTTACGTAAGTGGCACACGTGGTGACAGCCGGGCATATCACCCTGTCCCCTAACGCTGTCCCCTCCACAACGGCTGGCCGAGCCGGGACACTGGTGCCCTAGGCGAGAGGAGGTGCACGGTGACAGGTAACGGGATGCGTCCGAGCTGGGCCGTGCGCCTCCGCGAGGAACGGCTGGCACGCGGGTGGTCGCAGCAGGACGCCGTCCGCGCAATCCGCGCCCATGCCGGAACCAACCGCGACGGCGAACCCGACATCGGCAGCGAGTCGAGCCTGCTGCGCAACCTCAAGCGGTGGGAGGCCGGCTCGTACAAGCCGGACGAGTTCCATCGCCCTCTTCTGGCGAAGACCTATGGCACCGTCACGGCGGCGCTGTTTCCTGAGGACGCCTCCGGCGAGTCCGCCGGCGAGCTACTCAGCGCCGCCGGGATGGACACGGCGGAGATCCTCGGCCGGCTGCATGCCTCCGACGTCAATGCCGCGACACTCGACGCGCTGCTGGTCACGGTCGAGCGGCTCTGCTCGGACTACCCACACATGCCCTCACAGCAGCTGCTCGTCGAAGGACGCTCATGGTTGGGCCGGCTGGTTGCGCTGCTGGACAAGCGGCTCACCTTGAACCAGCACCGGGACGTGCTTCGGCTGGCCGGCTACCTGGCGCTCCTGGTCGGGTGCGTCGAACACGACGTCGGCGACCGCGTCAACTCCGAGGTGACCCGCCAGGCTGCGCTGTCATTGGGTTCTGAGTCTGGCAGTGCGGACGTCGAGGGCTGGGCACATGAGATGGCCGCCTGGTATGCCCTGACCCGTAGCGACTACCGCGGCGTGATCGCGGCCAGCAACGCTGGCCTGGAGGCCGCCGGCAACGCCAGCGTCTCGGTCCAGCTGGCAGCGCAGAAGGCGAAGGCCTGGGCGCGGATCGGCGACCGGCGCCAGGTCGAGGTCGCCCTGGACTACGGACGCAACCTGCTGGAAGCGTTGCCCTACCCGGACAACCTCGATAACCACTTCGTGGTCGATCCGGCCAAGTTCGATTTCTACGCCATGGATTGCTACCGCCTGCTCGGCGAAGATGCGCTCGCGCGTACTTATGCGTCGGAGGTGCTGCGGATCGGGACCGACGTGGCCGGCGTCGAACTATCACCCATGCGCAATGCTGAGGCGCGAGTCACCCTCGGCGTCGTCGCAGCTCGCGAAGGCGACGCCGACGAAGCGGTCCGCCAGGGCCAGCTGGCTCTCGCGGGGGAGCGGAAGTCGCTACCGTCCCTCCTCATGACCTCCCGTGAACTGGCCCATGTACTGGCTCAGCGCTTCCCAAGCCGTCCTGAGCTAGAGCCTTACACCGACCAGCTGCGGGAGCTTCAGATAGATGGCGCGTCCCAGTAATGCAGACTAAGGCCCCCTTTCGGCGGATCGCCGAAGATCTGCGCAGAGCGATCGAAATCGGTGAGCTGTCTCCCGGAGACCGACTCCCCTCTGTTAGGGATGCGGCGGCCAGGTGGGCGGTATCTCGTGCCACGATAGAGAAAGCTTTCGCGGAGCTGGCCAGAGCTGGGTTGGTCACCAGAGGAACGGGTCGAAGGGGAACCTTTGTGACTTCTAAGACCCGCAAGGCGACCGTCGCAGTTGTCGTCGCTTCGGAGGCCACTCTCCAAGTACATTCGTCGAAAGTAGTGACCGTTTCCTCGGACCTAGCCGCTTCCCTTGGAATTCCGATAGGATCGTCGATCGTAATTCTGGAACTCGAATGAGAAATGAAATGAAAGCTTGCGATGTTCACAATGTGATTGTGATTATGGAGGTGAGGCATGACCGTACAGAGATCTAGCCCCACCCAACTTGCTGCTGCGCAGTCAGAAATCAGTGATCTGTCAGATGTTGACGATCACAAAAATTCGCAGGACGTAAAAACTCCAGTGCCGATTCTTACCCGAATCTCGCTTAAGAACTATAGAAGCATCGCAGGCTGTGTAGTGGATCTCCAACCAATGACACTGCTTGTCGGCCCAAACGGTGCTGGAAAGAGCAACTTCATTGACGGAATCAAGTTCACATCCGACGCCTTAAGGGCAACCCTAGAGCACGCACTTCGTGAGCGGGGCGGTATTGGAGAAGTACGTCGTCGAAGCAGAGGGCACCCAACTCACTTTGGTGTAAGGCTTGAGCTTCACTTACCTGGCGACCTTACGGCTGTTTATGCGTATCAAGTTGCGGCCAAGAAGGGCAGCGGCTTCGAGGTCAGTCGTGAAGACTGTCGAGTGGGTGTGCGCGGTCGACCCATAGGGTACTTCTCAATCGAGAAAGGTCGTTTACGCTCGACGTCAGATAAGAGCCTCCCTTCTCGGATCGCCCCTGATCGGTTACTGTTGCAACTCGCGTCGGCGCGCTCACCATTTAATGAGGTGTACAGCGCATTAGTTTCACTTGGCTTCTATAATTTGAATCTTCGTGCTATCCGTGAGCTGCAAGATCCAGATGTTGGTGACTTACTTCTAAGCGAGGGTGCCAATCTGGCGGCAGTAATCGAACGCATCGATCAAAACATGCCGCATATCGCGGAGCGTCTGGAGCAGTATCTGAGTGCTGTCGTTCCGGGCGTTCGAGGTGTGTCGCACAAGTCACTAGGTCCCAAGGAGACAATCGAGATTCGCCAAGAAGTGGCGGGTGATCCAAACCCATGGAGATACTTGGCCGCGAATGTCTCCGATGGAACCTTGCGAGCTCTCGGTGTCCTGGTCGCCGTTTTGCAAGGTGGAAGAGATGGGAACGGCATACCCCTCGTTGCGATTGAGGAACCGGAAATTGCGATTCATCCAGGAGCGGCCGTCCGTTTGATGGATGCACTACTTGAGGCCGCCAATTCCCGTCAGCTGATAATAACTACACACAGTCCGGATCTTCTCGATCATCCGAGTGTCGATGTCAACTCGATTCTGGCAGTGGAGTCCCACCAAGGAAATTCCATAATCGCTCCGGTCGACGATCAGACGCGCGAAGCGTTGAAAGAGAGTCTCTACACTGTCGGCGAGCTATTGCGTCTGGAGCAGGTGAAGCCTGACATAATGCGCGCCGAGCAGCGAGCAGATCAGTTGAAGCTCTTCTAATCATGAACACAGTTTTTGGCCTAATCGTAGAAGGTCATGGAGATGTCGAAGGCGTTCCCGCTTTGGTGCGCAATCACTTCGCCCGCGTTGGTATTTTCGCTCAAGTACTCAAGCCTATGCGTGTGCCGCGAACTAAAGTCGCCCCAAGGTTCAATGATGTTGAGAATGCGGTTCGGTTCCTTGCGCTGAAGGAGGCCGAGCGTATCCTATTGGTAATGGATGCTGACGATGACTGTCCTGTTGAGTTGAGTGAGAACCTCGCGGCTCGAATGGGAAAAGTATCCGGTTCGAGTACCACAGTAGCTGCAGTTATGGCCTGTAGAGAGTTCGAAGGATGGTTTCTAGCCGGGCTAGAATCGCTTCGCGGCAGTCGTGGCATCCCGATGGATGCTTCATTCGGTGGCGATTGTGAGAAGATCCGGGGGGCTAAAGAAGTGCTTACGGCGTTGATGCCATCTGGAATCTCATATTCGGAAACCGTTGATCAGCCGGCCTTAGCGTCAGTTCTTGATACGCAGACAGCAAGATCGCGATCTCGGTCACTTGATAAGTTCCTTCGGACTATTGAAGTCTTTGCTTCAAGTTAGAAGCACATGGAGCGTATAGCTTCTGGTATGTCTACTTCCAGACGGTCGAACTAGGCACATCGTCGAGTTCGCCATCATACTTTTCCACGCGATCGCCAACCTCAACGATTGACTCCTCAGGTCTTAATGATTGGTCTTTTGAGGGATCCCGCTGCAAGGTTTCGGTGCGCACCTCATACTTTGGAGGTTCGAAGATTCGCCCAAATGCTGCTGTCCCTGTGCCGCCGACATTAACCTTTCGCTGGCGAAAAGTTCGAGCCAGGACGAACCGTTCCTGGACGTCGTATACGCGTACAACTGCTTTTGTGTTTACAATTTCACCTAGAGACTCGCCAGTATCCGGATCTTCAATAGTGATTGGCTGAGCGAGAATCCTTAGAATATCTCCGTCTTCAATGTCCAGGGGTGGGGAGCCCGATACCGCCACCTCTCGATTGTTTAGAATCTTTACGATTCGAAGGTCATTCACAGTTGGCTCCCGTTGTTAGGCTCGCTTGCCCCCGATGAATCGCCGATCCGCCGTAGATATGCTTCACCATCAGGAATCAGCGGAAGCCATGCTTGAGCCGCGGCCTGAGCTTGCATTAGAATGCCTTTGGCGTGACCATCCATTCCAATCAGCACAGCGTCGGTTGCATTCTGAAGTGCGTCAATAGTTCGAGGAGGACTTTGAGCAAGGCGCAGGCGGAAGTTGGCTGAGGTATCGAGTAGCGCCTGGACATTGCCTGCCAGCGCGACCACATTAACAAGAGCCGCTCGACCGCTTCCCGCGGCGGCCTCCCGCTGGTCCCTAGCCTGCCAATGGGCTCCCAGGTAGATACCGGCCAGGGTGCCTACAGCTTGAATTGCGCCCCGCAGAGGGGACGGAAGCGTATCTAGGGTTCCGAACACGGTGAGCGCCATGACCGTCACTGCCAGCAGCAGAGCGAGGACGGTTGCCGACGGCACCGCTGCCCATGGGGCAGCACTAGGACTACGAGGCGCGATCACGACCATGCAGCGTAGTAGCCGTCTGGGCACTCCACGACGATCGTGCATCACAAGAGGGATCGCGCCCCAACCAGCCGACAAGGAAGTCTGAGCTCGCTGGAACTTCAGCGCGTATTCAGCGTGGACGGCCGGATCCGACCGTCTCTGGCCGGTGTCGGCCGGACAGCACGCGAACGGCCCCTAACCGCGTTTCCGCTGGTCAGGGGCCGTTTCGGGTGGTGTGGCGGGTGTAGGGTTCGAACCTACGTAGGCTGTGCCGTCTGATTTACAGTCAGATCCCTTTGGCCACTCGGGCAACCCGCCTGGTGCGCGACCGACCGCGTGGTCGGCAGCGGATGGCAGGATAGCAAGCCGGAAGCGTGCCCCGCGCATCCCGTGACCGGGGCCTGGCACAGACCGCAGGGAGCAGCACCGTGGCAAGCGACTCGTCGTTCGACGTCGTCAGCAAGGTCGACCGGCAGGAGGTCGACAACGCGCTGAACCAGGCCGCCAAGGAGGTGTCGCAGCGCTACGACTTCAAGGGTACCGACGCCTCGGTGGCCTGGAGCGGCGACGACAAGATCGTGATCAAGGCCAACAGCGAGGAGCGGGCCAAGGCCGTCCTCGACGTCCTGGAGACCAAGCTGATCAAGCGCAGCGTCTCGCTCAAGGCGCTGGACACGGGCGAACCGAAGGCTTCCGGCAAGGAGTACCGGATCGAGGCCGGCATCAAGGAGGGCCTCGATCAGGAGCACGCCAAGAAGATCGGCAAGCTGATCCGGGACGACGGCCCGAAGGGCGTGAAGACGCAGATCACCGGCGACGAGATGCGAGTGTCCAGCAAGTCTCGGGACGACCTGCAGGCGGTGATCACGCTGCTCAAGGGCGCCGACCTCGACGTCGCCCTGCAGTTCGTGAACTACCGGTAGGTCACGCTCTTCAGGTCGGGGCCTGGGCGGCGGCGCGGTGACGGCCTTCGAGTCCAGAGCTGCCGGCTGCCGATCCACTCATGACCCGGACCCCAGGTTCGCACCCGGCAACAGCCCGCCGACCTGATGCTGCGGCGTCAGCACCGAGGCGACCACGACCGAGGCGATCGAGCGGGACAGGGCCTCGGCGCCGTCCTCGTCCAGCCCGGAGTCCGTGACCAGCACCTGCGCGGTGCCCAGCTCGGCGATCCGGGAGAGCCCGACGGTGCCCCACTTGGTGTGGTCGGCCACCACGACCAGCCGTGGCGCGGCCCGGATCAACTCACGGTTGGTCTCGGCCTCCATCAGGTTCGGGGTGGTGAATCCGGCCCGCTCGGTCATCCCGTGCACGCCCATGAAGACCGTGTCCACGTGCAGCGACCGCACCGTGGCGACCGCGACCGGGCCGACCAGCGCGTCCGAGGGCGTCCGCACCCCACCGGTCAGGATCACCGTCCGGTCCGATCGCTGCGGCAGCTCCAGAACCCCTGCCACCGCGGGGCTGTTGGTCAGCACGGTCAGGTCGGGGACGGCGGCGAGGTGGGTGGCCATCGCGTAGGTGGTCGTGCCCGCGGTGAGCGCGATCGAGGACCCCGGCTCCACCAGTTCGGCGGCCCGGCGTCCGATCGCGTCCTTCTCGGCCTGCTCCCGGGTCGACTTGGCCATGAACCCCGGCTCCTCGGCACGGTGCGTGTTCACGGTCGCCCCGCCGTGCACCTTCACCAGGAGTTCCTGCCGGGCGAGGGTGTCCAGGTCGCGGCGGATCGTCATGTCCGAGACGCCGAGGAGCCGGGTCAGGTCGCTGACCCGGACGGCGCCCTCCCGGTCCAGGTGCGCGAGGATCAGCGACTGCCGCTGCCGGGCCAGCACGTCAGCCGGCTTCCCGCACCACGGCCACCCCACCGGCCGCGACCTGCACCCAGCCGTCCACCGCGGCTCCGCTGATCAGCTCGACGCCGCGGGCAGGGACCCGGGCCTCCTCGTCGGTGTGGTTGAGCACGAACAGGAACGATCCACGCTCTCCGGTG
>CALMAR010000505.1 GCA_937859855.1 uncultured Kineosporia sp. | reverse complement strand
GGCTGACGCTGGTCAGCCGGCTCCGGCTGCGGCCCGGCGCCGCCGGGCTGCGCGCCGTCCTCGGCAATGGTGATGATCGGGGATCCGACCGGCACGGTGTCGCCCTCGGCGACCAGCAGCGCGGTCACCTTCCCGGCCACCGGGCAGGGGATCTCGACCAGCGACTTGGCGGTCTCGATCTCCAGGATGGGCTGGTTGACCGCGACATCGTCCCCGATCTTCACCCGCCAGCTGACCACCTCGGCCTCGGTCAGCCCCTCGCCCGGGTCCGGCATCCGGAACTCCATCAGAAGGCCGCCGCCCGGTCCACCGCAGCCAGGATCCGGTCCGGATCGGGCAGGAACGAGCGCTCCAACCGGCTGGCGGGGTAGGGGATGTCGTAACCGGCGACCCGCAGCACCGGGGATTCCAGTGAGTAGAAGCAGCGCTCGGTGATCCGGGCCGCCAGTTCGGCGCCAACCCCGAACGACTGGGCCGCCTCGTGCACCACCACCAACCGGCCAGTCCGCTCGACTGATACCGCGACAGTTTCGTCGTCCAGCGGCGAGATCGATCGCAGATCCACGACTTCCAGGCTTCGCCCCTCACCTTCAGCCAGCGTCGCCGCCTGCAGCGCCGTCGCCACCATCGGCCCGTAGGCGGCGATCGTGCAATCAGTCCCCGGCCGCACCACCCGGGCCGAATGCAACGGCGGCGGCGCTGAGTCGCGGTCCAGCTCAGCCTTGTCCCAGTACCGCCGTTTCGGTTCGAAGAACATCACCGGGTCGTCGCAATCGATCGCCTGCTGGATCATCCAGAACGCGTCCTGCGGGCTGGCGCAGCTGACCACCCGCAGTCCGGCGGTGTGCGCGAAGTACGCCTCGGGCGACTCACTGTGGTGCTCGACCGCGCCGATCCCGCCGCCGAACGGCACCCGGACCACCACCGGCATCCGGATGAAACCGCCTGAGCGGTAGGTCATTCTGGCCAGCTGGGAAACGAGCTGGTTGTAGGCCGGGTAGATGAACCCGTCGAACTGGATCTCGCAGACCGGCCGGTAACCGCGCAGGGCCAGTCCGATCGCGGTGCCGATCAGGCCGGACTCGGCCAGCGGGGTGTCGATCACCCGGTCGTCGCCGAAGTCCTTGTGCAGCCCGTCGGTGACCCGGAAGACGCCGCCGAGAGTGGCGACGTCCTCGCCCATGATCAGTACCTTGGGGTCGGACTCCATGGCCCGGCGCAGACCGGCGTTGATCGCTCCGCTCAGGCTCACCGCCGCCATCAGTACTCGCCTCCGGATCCGGCCAAAGACGCTTCGTAGGCCACGAAACCGGCTCGCTGCGCCTCGATCTCGGCCTGTGACTCCTGGTAGACGTGGTCGAACATCGACTCCGGCCGGGGATCGCGCATCGACCGGCAGCCGGTTCGCACCTGCTCCGCCAGCTGAGCCGCATCGGCGTCCACCTGGTCGAAGAAGGAGGGGCCGGCCATCCCGCTGCGGGTCAGCAGCGCCCGTAGCCGGGCTATCGGGTCACGCAACTTCCACTCCTCGACCTCGGCGCCGATGCGATAGCGGGTGGGGTCGTCCGAGGTGGTGTGCGCGCCCATCCGGTAGGTGACGGCTTCGATCAGGGTCGGGCCCTGGCCGGAACGGGCACGGTCCAGCGCGGCCCGGGTGACCGCGTGCACGGCGATCACGTCGTTGCCGTCGACCCGGATACCGGGGAAGCCGAACCCTCCGGAGCGCTGATAGAGCGGCACCCGGAACTGCCGGTCGTTCGGCTCAGAGATCGCCCAGCCGTTGTTCTGGCAGAAGAACACCAGCGGCGCATTGAACACGCCGGCGTAGTTGAAGGCCTCGCTGACGTCGCCCTCGGCGGTCGCGCCGTCTCCGAAGTAGACGATGGTTGCCGTGTCGCGGGCCGGATCGCCGGTGCCCACCGCGCCGTCGCGTTGCACTCCCATCGCATAACCGGCCGCGTGCAGGGCTTGCGCGCCGATCACGATGGCGTAGGGCATCAGGTTGTGCTCGCCCGGGTCCCAGCCGCCCAGGCTGGTGCCCCGGAACATCCCCAGCAGGGTGATCGGGTCGACCCCGCGGCACCAGGCGACCCCATGCTCGCGGTAGGTAGTGAAGGCCATGTCCTGGGCGGCCAGCGCCGATCCTGAGCCGATCTGAGCCGCTTCCTGCCCGAGCAGAGAGGCCCACAGCCCTATTTCACCCTGGCGCTGCAGGGTGATCGCTTCGGCGTCCAAGGTCCGGACCAGGACCAGCTCGCGGTACCACTCACGCAGCTGGCCCGGCTCGGTGAAGGAAGGGGGAAGTGGCCCCGCGTCCAGGAGCTCGCCCTCCGGAGTCAGGTATTGAACGGGGACCGGCTCCCCGGGCTCGGCTGCGGCCACGCTGGCGATGTCACTCACGCGGACCTCCTCAATCGGCCGGCCGCGGATGGCGCGAACCGGTGCTGAGTACCCGGCAGCAGACGGGCGGGATGGTGCCCGGGCGACCGGCGGCGGTAGTGACGGTGGTCACTCTCCAGCTCTCAACGTACGCCGCTGGCCCGACCCCGGGCGAGTCCCAGCCAGCCGCAACTCCTGCGGTTATCGGCTGGTCAGCGGCTGATCTTCATCGGGATACCGGTCTCCCGTTCGGACACCAGCCACAGCTTGGCAATGGCGCCGCTGTTGCCCGGTCGCAGGATCGGGCGGCGGACCGCGGGACCGTTGTTCAGGTACCGCGGCGCATAGAAGTCACCACCCCTGGCCCGGGGGTCGGTGGCCGCCCGGATCTGCGGCATTGCCCCGTCGGCGGCGGACATGCCGGTCCGGGCGCTCAGCCAGGCCGAAGCGGTCCCCAGCACTCCTGCGCCACCCTCAGCCACGGTGGTGACCTGCAGGCCGGTGTGAGACAGGCCGGGATGCGCGAGCAGGCTGATCGCGCGCACCTGAGCCCGCTGGAACTCCTGCTGCAAACCGAGCCCGAAGTGGTAGTTGGCCAGCTTGGCCTGCCCGTAGGCCTTCCACGCGCCGTAGTTGCCCTGGAGATTCGGGTTCCGCGGATCGATCGCCCGGCCCATGTGGTGGGCCGTGCTGGTCACGGTGACGACCCTGGCCCGGGGCGCGTTCAGCAGCTGGGGCATCAGCAGCGCGGTCAGCGCCCAGTGGCCGAGATGGTCGACGCCGAGCTGGGTTTCGAAGCCGTCCACGGTCTTGCCCTCGGGCATCGCCATCACCCCAGCGTTGTTCACCAGCACGTCGATGGCTGGATGCTGAGCGGCGATCTGCTCGGCAGCGGCCCGGACCGAAGCCAGCGATCCGAGGTCGAGCGGCACGATGCTGAGCGATGCGGCTGGCGTCTGGGCCCGGATCTCGCCCGCGCCGTCCTCGGCCCGGTGCTGATTCCGGGCGGCCATCACGACGTGGGCACCGTGAGCGGCCAGCGCCTTGGCGGTCTCCAGGCCGAGGCCGCCGTTGGCGCCGGTGACGACGGTGACAGTTCCGGACAGATCCGGGATCGATGCGAGGGTGAAGGCCATGGATCCACGCTTTCACGGTTGGCGCTGAGCACAAACCGTGAGCTGATCCCCGCGATCCGGGGCGGACTATAGTTTCAAGCGTTTTGGGGGTTCTGGGGTAATCATCAGTGCAGTTCTAGGACTTGGGGGACGACGTGGCCGATCACATCAGCGTCGACGTGTCGTTGTTGCGGGAGACCAGCCGGCGCCTCGCGGAGGTGGCGGACACTCTGCGAGCAGCTCAGGGCACGGCTCAGGACGATGCCCAGGCGGTGGCCCAGCCTGACCTGGCCGGTGCGATGCGGGAGTTCGCCAGCAACTGGCGGGTCCACCGGGAGAAGCTGATCAGTACCGTCAGCGGCGGCCAGAAGTTCGTCAGCAGCGCAGCGGACGCCTACGAACGGCTGGATCAGGATCTGGCCGCCAATATCAAGAGCTCCGGCGGGACATCCACTCCTTCCCCGGCACAGCCCTCGTCCGGAAGAGGCCCGCGGTGATCCGGCCCGCCGACTGGGCGCCCCTGGCCGCGAGCGATCCTGTGCCGGGCGATGCGGTGCAGATTCAGTTGATCGGGCGCCGTCACGCCGATCTCGCCGAAGAACTGGAGCAGCAGGCGAACACCCTGCAGCGGCTGTCGAACGCGGAGGGCTGGGACGCCGATGCCGGACGCCGATTCGCCTCGACCGCCCAGAAGATCGGTGACGCGCTGGGTACGGCCCGGCGCCGGTACAGCGCGGTGTCGCAGGCTCTGCACGGGTACGCCCCGCAGCTGGAGCAGGCTCAGGCGGAGGCCGATGCGGCTCTGCGGGAGGCAAAGGCGGCTCAGTCCACCATCAGTCGTGAGTCCAGCGCCGATTCCAGCAGCAGCTCTGCGACTCCGGCTTCGGCGACCCCGAGCCCGTCGAGTGCGCTGACCGACGCCCAGGCGGCGGCCATGTACCGGGCCGGGTTCCGCTGGCTGCT
>CALMAR010000504.1 GCA_937859855.1 uncultured Kineosporia sp. | reverse complement strand
TAGTCGTCGATGACGTGGACGGCGGCCTCCTCGGCGCTGGCCGCCCCGGCGTCGAAGCCGCCGTCCGAGCCGCTCACGTCCTTGTCCACCTCCACGTGCGGCCCCTCCGCCGGGGGCCCCCCCCGCGCCACCGCCGCAAACGGCCCCGCCGCGGCCGGACCCGGCGACGCCCGCCGGTGGCGTCGCCACTGCCGTCGCCACTGCCGTCGCGACCACCGTCGATGAGCGGATGCGGGGACTGGACCTGCACCGGGTACTCCAGTACCTGCTGGACAGCGGCGGCTCGGACCTGCACCTGTCGGTCGGGGCCCAGCCGATGATCCGCTTGCGGGGTGAGCTCACCTCGATCCCGGACACCGAGGTGCTGAATGCCCAGCTGATCCAGAAGGCGCTGTACGCGATCCTGACTCAGAAGCAGCGTGAGGTCTTCGAGGAGAACCTGGAACTCGACTTCGCCTACGCGATGCCGGGCGCGGCCCGCTTCCGGGTCAACCTGTACCGGCAGCGCGAGTCACTCGGCGCGGCCTTCCGGATGATCCCGTACGAGATCAAAACCCTTGAGCAGCTGGGCATCACCCCGGCCGTGAACAACATGGCCATGCTGCCAAGGGGGATGGTCCTGGTCACCGGGCCGACCGGTTCGGGTAAGTCCACCACGCTGGCCGCACTGGTCGACCTGGCCAACCGCAGCCGCCGCGACCACATCATGACCGTCGAGGACCCGATCGAGTTCCTGCACCGGAACAAGTCCTGCCTGGTCAATCAGCGCGAGGTGGGGGAGGACACGCACTCGTTCGCGAACGCCCTCAAGCACGTGCTGCGGCAGGACCCAGACATCATCCTGGTCGGCGAAATGCGCGACCTGGAAACAATTTCGGTCGCGCTGACCGCCGCCGAGACCGGCCACCTGGTGTTCGCCACCCTGCACACGCAGGACGCCGCCCAGACCATCGACCGGGTGATCGACGTCTTCCCCCCGCATCAGCAGCAGCAGGTGCGGGTGCAGCTGGCCGGTGCGATCCAGGGCGTGGTCTGCCAGACCCTGTGCAAGACCTCAGATGGCAAGGGCCGGGTCGCTGCCACCGAGATCCTGTTCGCCACCCCGGCCATCCGGAACCTGATCCGGGAGGGCAAGACACACCAGATCTACTCAGCCATGCAGGCCGGAGCCTCTCACGGCATGCAGACGATGGACCAGAACCTGGCCGAACTGGTCCGGTCCCGCAAGGTCACGATGAGCGATGCGCTGGAGAAGTGCCACCACGTCGACGATTTCAAGCGCCTGACGGGATCGATGTGAGCGAGCGGGACACGGCAGAGGGGCTGTTCTGAATGGCGACCGCGACCAAGTCGTTCGAGTACTCGGTCCGTGACAAGCGGGGCAAGCTGGTCAACGGCAAGCTCGACGCTCCCAACGAGGCTGCGCTGGTGCAGAAGCTGCGCGGAATGGGGTACGCACCGCTCAGCGTCAAAGAGGCGAACAAGGGCGTCAACCGCGAGCTCAAGCTACCCGGCAGCGACAAGGTCGGCCTGAAGGACCTGGCGGTGATGAGCCGCCAGTTCGCCACCATGATCGACTCCGGGCTGTCGCTGCTGCGGGCCCTCAGCATCCTGGCCGAGCAGACCGAAAGTACCGGCCTGGCCAAGACTCTGGGCGAGGTCCGCAGCGATGTCGAGGGTGGCCAGGCGTTGTCGACCGCGATGGCCAAGCACGCCAAGGTGTTTCCGCCGCTGATGGTGAACATGTGCCGGGCGGGTGAAGTCGGCGGGTTCCTGGACAAGGTGCTGCTGCAGATCGCGGAGAACATGGAGGCCGAGGTCAAGCTGCGGGCGAAGATCAAGTCCGCGATGACCTATCCGGTGGTCGTTTTCATCATCGCGGTGATCGCCGTGATCGGCATGCTGCTGTTCATCGTCCCGGTGTTCACTAAGATGTTCGCATCCCTCGGCGGCGAGCTGCCGGCGCCCACCAAGGCGCTGGTCTTCCTCTCCGGCGCTATGAAGATCGCGGCGCCGATCGTCGCGATCGGGGCGATCCCGGCCCTGGCCGGCTGGCGGAAGGTCAAGAATGAGGAGCGGGTCCGCCGCGTCGTCGACCCGCTGAAGCTCAAGGTGCCGATCTTCGGTGAACTGTTCCGCAAGGTGGCGATCAGCCGGTTCGCCCGCAACCTGGGCACCATGCTGCAGTCCGGCGTCCCGATCCTGCGCAGTCTCGAGATCGTCGGCGAGGCAAGCGGAAACGTGGTGCTGCGGGACGCGTCCCGGGCGGTGGAGGACAGCGTCCGGCGCGGAGAGTCCCTGGCTGGCCCATTGGCCGATCACAGTGTGTTTCCGCCGATGGTGGTCCAGATGCTGGCCGTCGGTGAGGACACCGGAGCGATGGACACCATGCTGCACAAGATCTCCGAGTTCTACGACCAAGAGGTCGAAGCCACCACCGAGGCGCTGACCAGCATCATCGAGCCGCTGATGATCGCCGTGCTCGGCTCGGTGGTCGGCGCGATGATCGTCGCCCTCTACATGCCGATCTTCTCGGTCTTCGACCTGATCAAGTGACCCTCAAGGTCGCTCTGCGGAGCTGGACCGGCCACGGCTGAGCCATCTGGGTGGATCCGGTCACCGGCTGCGACCAAAACCTCAAGTGCCTCCTCGGGCCGCCGATACCCATCTCGTCATCGAGTTGTTTCAGGTCCCGCTCTTTGCTGGATCCGTTGCGGCTCAGGTCATCTCGCTACACCGGTCTCATCGGACTCATCAGAAGGGGCACTCGATGCTCGCACGCATGCGCAAGTCGATGGAGGAGAAGGACCAGGGCTTCACCCTGATCGAACTTCTCGTGGTCATGATCATCATCGGTATCCTGGCCGCGATCGCGATCCCGGTCTTCCTGAGCCAGCGAGCCAAGGCCCGCGACACGGCCACCAAGGCTGACGTTTCGACGCTGGGCAAGGAGGTGGCGTCCTTCTACGTCGATGGCACCGGCGCGCTGACGGTGGACACCACCACAACGAGCGGTTCAGCCACCATCAAGTCGGGCTCCACGGTCGTCTCCACCGTCAAGCTCAGCAACGGCACGGCCCTGCAGACGGTCGGGTTCAAGGCCACTTCGGGTTCGGAGACCACCACCTGGTGCGTGGCGCTGACCAACACGGACGGCAGCCTCAAGAACTACTACTACTCGGCTGCGGCTGGTCTGCAGCAGGGTTCCTGTCCGTGAGTGTGTTCTGACCACTGAGGGGCGGGGTGGCCTTGATGGCCGCCCCGCCCTGACGGCAGCGCACCGAGGAGGGGGCTATGTCGAAGCGCACCGGTTCTAAGTCACATCCTGAGCGACGTGATCAGGGCTTCACTCTGATCGAGCTCTTGGTGGTCATGATCATCATTGGAATTCTGGCCTCCATCGCGATACCGGTTTTCCTGAACCAGCGGGCCAAGGCCCGCGACGCCGGAACCAAGTCGGACGTCTCCCGGGTGGGCAAGGAGATCGCCGCCTACTACGTGGACGGCACCACGGCGGTCACCGTGGGTATCTCGGGTTCGACGGCGACCCTCTACCAGGGGAGCTCGACCTCGGGAACGGTGATCTCCTCCGTCATCCTCAGCTCTGGTACCACGTTCGCGGGGACCGGTTCGGCTCAGCAGACACCGGGCAGCACCGCAACCGCGTGGTGTGTTGCCTTCACCAACCCGGGTGGCAGTTCCAACCCGAACTGGAAGTTCTCGGCGGCTGGCGGACTGGCCGCGGGCGTGTGTCCCTGAGCAATCCGTTGGAGCGCTTGGCGAAGTGGTGCACCCCAGCAGGGCCTTCCCGCGACCAGTTCAACCCAGATATGCGGCCGGCTGACGGCATGAAGGGAGGCGACATGCGGCGCCTGATCGCTACCCGGATGTGCAGGCCGGCGGACGACGCTGGCTTCACTCTGATCGAGATCGTGGTCGCGATGGCGATCTTCGCCGTGTTCGCCTCCATGAGTTTGGGCCTGCTGGTCCGGGCCGGTGACGTCACCCGGGGCAACCTGCAGCGCACCGCCGCCGCCAACCTGGCCACCGAGCAGATCCAGGTGGCCCGCAGCATGAGCGCCACGGCCATCCCGGACGGCATCACCACCCGGACTCAGACGGTGAAGAGCACCGCCTTCACGATCACCCAGACCACCACCTACCTGGCCGCCGACTCGGCCAATTCGGTCTGCGACGGAACCTCGACCGCACTGGCCTACAAGTTGGTCACGGTCAAGGTGACCTGGCCAGAAATGGGCAGCATCCAGCCGGTCCGGCAGGACACCTTGAAGGCAGTCGGGGTGGGCTCCGACGGGCTGGGGTCGACCGGCGCGGTCGCGCTGCAGGTCACCGGGAACGGCGGCCTGCCGATCAACAACATGGCTGTCAGCCTGAGCGATGGCAGCACCACCGTCACCGACGTGAACGGGTGCGCGGTCTTCACCGGTGTCCACCCCGGCACCTACACCGCAACCCTGAACACCCCCGGCTACGTTGGGCTGGCCAACGCGCAGCTCACCACCAAGGCCAGCATCGGCGTCACCGCGGGCCTACTGACCCGCACCGGCGTGTCCTACGACACCACCCGTTCGATCGTGGTCACGGCCGGCTCTCCGGTCAGCGGCGCGGTGATTCCGTCCGGCCTTCCGCTGATCCTGAGCAACAGTTACCTGGGCGCAGAGACCGCCTATCCGCCCTGCCCGGCCACCGGGACCGCGAGCTCAGCCTGCGCCACCGGGCCCACAGCCACGGCCAGCGGCGCGGCCGGAGAGCTGTATCCGTTCATCTACACGGTCAAGCTGGGTACCTGCACCGAGACCTCGGCGTCTTCGCTGCAGACCGACCTGAGCAGCGCGGCCAGTGATGGCAGCACGGTGAGCGTGCCGATGGGGGCCATCACCGTCAACATCCTGACCGGCTTAGGTGTCTACTCCGGCACCAAGACCATCACCATCAAGCACATCTCCGGCAACGCGGGGTGCCCGGCGCAGGAGACCTATACGGTGACGGCGCCCAGCGGAGCGAAGATCCTGGTGCCCTACGGCAGCTGGAACGTCTCGGTGCCGTTGAACAGCAGCGGAGCCGCCGCGGTCAGCACATTGACCCCACTCACCCTCACCGCGGCCAGCCGGACCGCTTCGACCACACTGACGGTGGTGTCGTGATCACCACTGTGATCCGGCGGCAGGGGACGGCCATGGATCCCGCCCAGCGGGAAACCGGCTTGTCCCTGATCGAACTGATGGTCGCCATGGTCATCGCCTCATTGCTTTTCGCGGCCGTGGGCACGGTGTTCGTCGGCACGCTGCGCGGCACCCGAACGGTGAACACCAAGACTTCCACTGGGGCCGACGTCCGGCTGGCGATGGAAGCGATGTCCCGGACGCTGAAGGTGGCCACGAAGCCGGTGGGTGAGACAGCGGCGTTCCGGACCGCCACCTCCACCGGCATGTCCTTCTTCGCCCTGCTCAACCGAACCGGCTCGCAGTCCACTAGCGAACCCATTCCGACCCTGGTGGCCTACACCTGGTCGAGTTCGGCCAACTGCCTGACCGAATCCCAGACGCCAGGAACGCCGAAGGCGAGCCCGCCCTCGGGTGGCCCGTTCTACGACTACAGCACCGGCACCACGAGTAAGTGCCTGCTCTCCACTATCAGCCCGCCGTCGTTCATCTACTACCCGTCCGGAAACCTGACTGCCACTGCGATGACACCGGCGACCGGCCTGAGCACCAGCAACATGGCCCTGGTCCGCAGCGTGCTGGTCACTCTGATCGCGACCGACCCGAACAATCCCACAGTGGCCGGGATACCGGCCGAAACCCGGATCTCGCTGGAGAACCTGATCAACGCGGACGGGAGTTAATCGGTGCCTACATCGATGCTCGGACCACGACGGGGCTTTGCCCGAGGCGATGATCGAGGCGTGGCCCTAATGGCGGTGATGGTGGCAATCCTCGTGATCAGCGCCTTTTTGCTGGTCTCGCTGAACTACGGCCTGCAGAACTCCACCGCCGGCCGCCGTGACCAAGATGCCAAGGCCGCCACTGCGGCGGCCCAGGCCGGGCTGGAGGAATACCTGTCCCGGCTGAACGCATCACCGACCTACTACACCAAGGGCAATGTCGACCCGGCCAACCCGGCCTTCACCACCGGCCGGTCCATTCCGGGGGCGGCCAGCGGCGGCACCTACACCTACAAGGTGCTCACCTCGTCGGCCGACACCGTGTCGCAAGGATTGGTACGGCTGCAGGTGACCGGCAGGAGCGGGCCCAGTGCTGGGCGTCAGGTGAGCCGGACTCTGACCGCCAACCTGCGGACCAAGGGGTTCCTCAGTTTCATCTACCTCAGCGATATCGAAGTGACTGACCCGGGCATCGCTGGCACGACCGGCAACGCCGCTTGCTACAAGTACTACTACCAGGGCCGCAGCGGCACCGGTGGCGGATGCGGTGAGATCCAGTGGACCGGGGGGGACACTGTCCATGGCCCGCTGCACTCCAATGACGCCTTGCAGATCAATGGTGCGGTGAACTACACGCCGCAGACTGAAACGTCATGTCCGGCCACAACGGTCTCCGGCAACACTTACACCTGCAGCCCGCCGAAAACCTGGTGGGGGACCGCCGCTGCCGGCTCGCTGGCCAACGCTCCGCACTATTCGGCACCGATCATCCTGCCGGACGGCAACGACAGCCTGGCGGTCAACACCAATCCGGGCGCGGACGGGAACCAGACCGGGCCCGGCTGCTACTACACCGGCAACACCCGGATCACTTTCAGCGGCACGTCCATGACCGTGCTCAGCCCGAACACCACGTCCAACAAGACGCCGGCCTGGTGCTACGACTACCTGCACCCGGGCACCGCCAAGACGGTGCCCATCCCGCCGGTGATCTACGTCGACGAGACGGCGGCCGCCTGCACCTATCGCGGCGCGGGCTATCCAACTGCCAGCGAAGCGGTCACGGTCGGCGCCAACGATGCCAACTACTGGACGTCCGCCAGCGGCAACAAGACCACCAACTACCGCTGCGGCCGGGGCACGGTGTTCATCAGCGGAACCGCCGACACTCAGGTCACGGTGGCCGCCGCTGATGACATCGTGGTGGTCGGCAACCTGAAGGTCACCGACAACCTGACCGGCACCGACGTGATCGGGTTGATCGCCGACAACAACATCTGGGTCTACCACCCCCTGGACACCTCGACCAACGAGGTCCTGCCCGCCGCCTCCCGGGTCACCGACATCCAGGCCGCCATTCTCTCGGTCCAGCACAGCTTCCTGGTACAGAACTGGGGAGACGGCAGTCCGCTGGGCACCCTGTCGGTCACCGGCGCGATCGCGCAGAAGTTCCGCGGCCCGGTCGGCACCGGTACGGCGACCGCGATCGCTACCGGGTACTACAAGAACTACGTCTACGACCCACGTCTGGCCTATCTGCAGCCGCCGTACTTCCTGGCGCCGACGTCCTCCCAGTGGCTCGTGTCGTCCATCACCGACGACTGATGCCCGGCCGGCCCGGGTAGGTTCTACGGGTGCTGATCGGGGTGGTGGCGCTCGCGGCGATCTTCGGTCTGCTGATCGGATCGTTCCTGAACGTGGTGATCGCCCGGGTGCCGGAAGGCCGCTCGATCGTGCGGCCCGGCAGTGCCTGCCCGCACTGCGGGACACCGATCTCCCCGATGGACAACATCCCGGTGCTGTCCTGGCTTCTCCTGCGGGGGCGCGGGCGGTGCTGTGGCCAGCCGATCAGCGTCCGCTATCCCCTGGTGGAGGCGGGAACGGGGGTGTTCTTCGCCGCCGTCACCGCCTGGAACGGGTTGACCTGGCTGCTGCCCGCCCTGCTTTACCTGGCCGCTATCAGCGTGAGCCTGGCCCTGATCGACATCGATCATCAGCGGCTGCCCAACGCGATCGTGCTGCCGTCGTATCCGGTTGCTGCCGCGCTGCTGGTGATGGCCGCCGTGGGTGAAGGCCATCCCGGCCGGTTGATCCGGATCGCGCTGGCCGGGCTGGCGCTCTACGTCTTCTACTTCGTGCTGATGTTGATCCAGCCCCGGGGAATGGGCTTCGGCGACGTCAAGCTGGCCGGCATCCTGGGTGGCTATCTGGGCTGGTTCGGCTGGGGACCGGTGATGGCAGGCGCGTTCCTCGGCTTCGCGGTCGGCGGAATAGCCGGACTGCTGCTCATGATCGCCCGCCGGGCCGGGATGAAGACCCTCATCCCGTTCGGGCCGTACATGCTGGCCGGCGCTTGGCTGGGCATGGTCTACGGCCCGCAGATCAGCAGCTGGTACGTGACCCGGTCCGGCCTGGGCTAGATCGCCGCGCCACTTCGCGATCCCGCGCTGGCCGGATTCGGGCCCAGCCCGTGCGGGCACTTTGGCTGGACGCGCCGGCGGGAAGGCGTGGATCTGCCCGCAGCCGGAGGGTGAGCCCCGGCCAGAAGGACTGGCTCCTCATGTAGTGAAGCTCGAAAAGGCTTGCAGCGAGCCGCATCAACCGCCATTAGCCGGCCACTGGGCCATCCGGGGTACTCCATCCGGGGGAAGGTCCAGACGATCGCCGCTCCGGGCTCCGGCTGTGCTCAAGCCCGCTTCCCGCGCTCCCGATCCTGGCACTGAGGGAATCCAGGAGGGATTCGCCGGAGGGTGCAAACCCGCTCACGCTAGGGAGTGGCGACTATGGCGCGACGATCAGCCATCGGTCTGGACATTGGGACCTCCGTGGTCCGGGCTGCCGAGCTGTCGTTCGGCCGGAGCGGCGTCACCCTCGACCGGTTCGGTCAGGTGGTCCTGCCCGACGGCGCGGTCCGGGACGGCGAGGTGGCGGACGAGACCGCTGTCGCCGAGGCGATCAAGCACCTCTGGTCGGCCACCGGTTTCAGCCACAAGCGGGTGGTGATGGGGGTGGCCAACCAACGGGTGATCGTCCGCCAGATGGACCTGCCCTGGATGGAGCAGGCCGAGCTTCGCTCCAGCCTCTCCTTCCACGTCGCCGACTTCCTGCCGATCGCCGTGGACGCGTCGGTGCTCGACTTCTTCCCGCTGGAAGAACTGCAGAATGAGCAGAACGAACGCTCGTTGCGCGGGTTGCTGGTGGCCGCCTCGCAGGAGACGGTGATGGCCAACGTCCGCAGCGCCGAGCGTGCGGGCCTGCACGTGACCAGCGTGGACCTGACCTCGTTCGCGGTGCTGCGCTCGATGGGGACCCAGACCGATCTGACCGTGGGCGCCGAGGCGCTGATCGACATCGGTGCCCGGGTGACCAACGTGGTGGTGCACTCGGCCGGGGCGCCGCGGTTCGTCCGGATCCTGTTGATGGGCGGCCAGGACATCACCGACGCGGTAGCCGAGCAGCTGGGCGTGCCGATGGACCAGGCCGAGGGGATGAAGCAGCACTTCGCCCACTACGGCACCGACGACGTGGCCGAGGTGTCCCAGACGGTGGCCCACACCTCGCAGGACTTCGTCGAGGAGATCCGCGGATCGCTGGACTACTTCGCGGCGTCCAACGCGGGGCCGCACGTGGAACGGATCGTGCTCTCCGGTGGGGGATCCAAGCTGGACGGCCTGGCCGACCGGCTGGCCTCGGCGACCAGGCTGCCGGTGATCACCGGTGATCCGCTGTGGCCGCTGCGGCTCGGGCGGACCGGCCTGGACGAGGACCAGCTGGAGTTCATCAAGCCATTGGCAGCGGTTCCGGTCGGCTTGGCCCTGGGAGCGATCTGATGACCGAACAGCTCACCGAACCGCTGCCGCAGGAGCAGGACGCACCGGCCCAGCCGGCCGGTCCGACCAGGGTGTCCTGGGCCACGGTGCCCCGGGTGAATCTGCTGCCCGTGACCATCATCGAAGGGCGCCGGCTGCGCCGGACCAAGCAGCTGCTGGGCCTGATGGTGTTCGTTGGTGTGCTGATCGCCGGTGCCGGGACGTATCTGGCCCAGCGTGAGGTCTCTGCGGCGAAGGCCGATCTGAGCACCGCCCAGTCCCAGGTTGTCGCGCTGCAGTCCGAGGTGTCCAAGTATTCGGCCGTACCAGCGGTGGTCTCTCAGGTGGAGGCGGCCCAGGCCGCCCGGACCGAGGTGATGGGTCAGGACGTGCTGTGGTACCAGTTCATGACCGACCTGGCCGGCGCCCTCCCGGCCGGAGTCACCCAGGACTCGATAACGGTGAGCCTGGCCCCGAAGACCCAGACGTCGGCACCGGGAGCCACAGCGCTCAATCCCGCCGGTGTCGGCACTCTGACCATCTCTGGCAATGCCCAGGTCTACCAGGAGATATCGGCTTGGCTGGACGCGCTGAGCAAGGTCAACGGCGTCAGTTCGCCCGCCCTGACCAGTGCCGCCAAGTCGGTCGACAACGGCGCGAGTGTCGTCAAGTACAGCATCACAGCGGTGGTCTCCGACGCCGCCTTCTCCCACCGCTACGACAAGGAGGGCAGCTGAGATGCTCGCCAGCCCCACCAGCCGGTGGTCCGCAGGCGCGGCCCTGCTGACTCTGCTCGTGCTCGTCGCCACCTGGTTCCTGCTGGTCTCCCCGCGCCGCGACGACGCCAGCTCGCTGCGTGGCCAGACCACGTCGGCCCAATCTCAGGCATCGTCGTTACAGACGCAGATCGCGCAGTTGAAGTCCGAGTTCGCCGATCTGCCCAAGCGGCGGGCCGAATTGGCCGCGATCAAGGCCCAGCTCCCTCCGGTCGCGAATGTGCCGGTCCTGATCCGCAACCTGCAGGACTACGCGGGGGCCTCCGGCGTCAGCCTCGATGCGATAACCCCGGGCACGCCGGTTATCCACGGCGCCACGGCCAGCAGCGGGACGGCGGCCGCCAGCGGCGCGATGGCCAAACCGGGCCAGGTGGTGGAGATTCCGGTCTCGATGACCGTGTCCGGTGACTACTTCGAGGACGCCCTGTTCGTGAAATCGTTGCAGACCAGGTTGCCCCGGGCCTATCTGATCTCGAGCCTGGCCACCAGCATTGCGCAGGCATCCAGCGTGGCCACGACCCCGGTGGTGACCGCCGCGGCACCGGCCACCGCCGGGACACCGGCCACAAGCGCGGCCGCTGCGGCGGTGGCCCCGATTCCGGCGGTGTCCGTGCAGATCACCGGCTCAGTGTTCGTACTACTGGACGACACCACGTCGCTGCAGGCCGTGGACCAGCAGGCCAAGGCAGCGGCGGCGAACGCCAACACCCCAGCCGCGCGGGCTTCGGTGGTGGCCACGGCTGAAGCCAGCGCGGCGGCCAGCGCGAAGTGACCAACGCCGGCCTCAGCACGCCCAGACCGATCAGACCGATCCGGCTGATCCGGCCGATCCGGCCGATCCGGAGTAGGGCGATCAAGGTGCTGTGACAGGATCGGAGCATGCTGCGCTGGCTCACCGCGGGTGAATCCCACGGTCCTCTGCTGGTGGGGGTGCTGGAGGGGCTACCGGCTGGTGTGCACGTGACCACCGCTCAGATCCAGGCTGCACTGGGCCGCCGGCGACTCGGCTACGGCCGGGGAGCCAGGATGAAGTTCGAGCAGGACGAGGTCAGGGTTGTGGGCGGCGTCCGGCACGGCGTGAGCATCGGCAGCCCGATCGCGATCGAGATCGGCAACACCGAATGGCCCAAGTGGGAACGGGTGATGTCGGCTGACCCGGTCGACGACGCGGACCTGGACATGGCCGGGCGTAACGCCCCATTGACCCGGCCCCGGCCCGGCCACGCCGATCTGACCGGAATGCAGAAGTACGGCTTCACTGATGCCCGCCCGGTGCTGGAACGGGCGTCGGCGCGGGAGACCGCAGCCCGGGTTGCGCTGGGTGCGGTCGCCTCGGAGTTCGTGCGCGAGGCGGCGGGCATCGAACTGGTCAGCCATACGGTGGCGATCGGCCCGGTCTTCGCCCCATCCGATGCGGTGCTGCCGCGGCCGGGCCAGGTCGAGCAGCTCGACGCCGATCCGGTGCGCTGCCTGGATCCGGCCACCTCAGCCGCGATGATCGCCGAGATCGAGGACTGCCGCAGGGCCGGCGACACCCTGGGCGGCGTGGTCGAGGTTGTCGCTTACGGCGTCCCGCCGGGTTTGGGCTCCCATGTGCACTGGGACCGGCGGATCGACGCGAAACTGGCGGCCGCGTTGATGGGGATCCAAGCCATCAAGGGGGTCGAGGTCGGCGACGGGTTCGCCACTGC
>CALMAR010000503.1 GCA_937859855.1 uncultured Kineosporia sp. | reverse complement strand
GCTGCCCGCCCGAGCACCCGGGTAGGCCGCATGAGGACGGCGGCGACGTCGTCCCTAGATGGATGGTCGCCACCGGCCCGCCAGGGCCGGTACAGGATCCGGCTTATCGTCCGGCTCGTCCGCCGCTCTCTTCGCCATGCAGCGGGGGCGCGCTGATCACGACGAAAGCTGGGCTAGGCGGCCCTGTTCGGGCGCTGATCATGCAAGAAACAGCAAGATCAGCTCGGGAGAAGTTGGCAGGGTGGGCCGGGTGCGAGAGTTGCGGGCTGACTGCCGCCGGTGTGCTGGTCTGTGCTGCGTGGCTCCGGCGTTCTCGGCGTCCAGCGATTTCGCCATCGGCAAACCGGCGCAGACGCCATGTCTGCATCTGTCCACCAGCTTTCGCTGCGGCATTCACGATCGGCTCCGGCCCAGCGGGTTCGCCGGCTGCGCGGTGTACGACTGTTTCGGCGCGGGCCAGCAGGTCTGCCAGGTCACCTTCCCGGGCCAGGACTGGCGCACCGAGCCGGACATGCTCCGGGTGTTCCCGATCATGCGCGATCTGCACGAGCTGCTCTGGTACCTGGACGCGGCCCGGCAGCTCAGCTCGGGCCAGCTCCGGCAGGACCTGAAGCACCGGCAGACGCAGATCGAGCAGCTCACCGCTGGCCCTCCGGACGACCTGCTCGGCGCCGGCGTCGCCGGGCTGCGAGCCGGTGCGGCCGCGCTGTTGCGCCAGGTCAGTGCCCAGGTCCGGGCCGGTCACCCGCCAGCGCCGGACTACGCCGGTGCCGTCCTGATCGGGGCCGACCTGCGAGGTAAGGACCTGCGCCGGGCCGATCTGCGCAACGCCCAGCTGATCGGGGCCGACCTGCGCGGCGCCGATCTGAGACAGGCCGACCTGATCGGGGCCGACCTGCGCGGCACCCGGCTGGGCGGGGCGAACCTCGTCGGCACGCTGTTCGTCACCCAGGCGCAGCTCGAATCGGCCCGGGGTGATCGGCACACCCAGGTGGCCGGGGCACTGAGCCGGCCTGCTCATTGGAGCCCGAGCCCGAGCCCGGGCCCGCCGCACGGCAACGGGTGATGGTCGGCCGAACCGCTTGCGCGGGCTGCCCGCCCATGATGCCGTGAGCGGGTGACTCCAGACGAGCGGCGGGCGGCGGCGCTGGCCAACCAGCGAGCAGCGGCGTTCATCCGATTCCAGCTGATGGGCGATCACCAGGCCATGACCATCCTGCTCAGTGAGCTCGAACAAGATCAGGGGCAACTGGGATTCGTCACCGCTCTGGCCTCGATCGCGGGCTCGGCGGCCACCCGGTCCATGGGCCGGGACCAGGCCCTGGGCTATCTGCAGACGGTGGCCGAGCAGAGCGCGATCCTGGCCGCGGGCTGAATCGAGAACCTGCTCGGCGAGCTTCGTACGTATTTCCGCCCTCCTCACCGGCTCCGGTAGATGACACGTTCGGCTCATCACGATGGCGGGATCGGCTGATCCCTTTACCGCCCGTGAGCACGCCAACAGGATGATCAACGTCGCGATCGCAGAGGATCGGGGAGTTCGATGGTTGAGGGCCCGTTCAAGTTCGTGGACGCCGGTGGCGGCCGGACCGCCGGGCTTTACCTGCTCCGCTTCGACACCGACGGCTCGCTGCTCAGCCCGCGGACCCAGCAGATGGCGCTGGATGAGCTGACCGGTGCCGGCGACATCACCGACGTCTTCGTCTTCTCTCACGGCTGGAACAACGACTTCGGTGTCGCGGCTGGCAATTACGAGCGATTCATCGACGGGTTCGTCGACCAGGGCCAGTCCATGGGTTTGGCCGCCGATACCTGCAAGCCGCTGCTGATCGGTGTGGTCTGGCCGTCCACCAGCCTGCTGATGCCCTGGGAGGACGGCCCGCAGATCGCTGGAGCCGGGGATGCCCCCACCACCGGGCAGATGCAGTCGCTGGTCACCGAATCCATGCCGAAAGCCGCCCGCGCCCGGATCGGCGAACTACTGGAGGGGGCGGGCGGCCTGACCGAGGATCAGGCCCGCGAAGCGGCGCAGATCCTGATCGACCTGCAGGCTGGTCAGGACCCAGACGACGGGTCGGCGCGGCCGGGTGTGGACGACGTGATCGCAGCCTGGGCGGCTCTGGACGGGCAAGCAGCGCCCGAGCCCGCCGATCCCGACGCGTTCGGCATCATCCCGCCCACCGGCGCGCCTGGCCCAGGGCAGGCCGGGGCGGGCCATACCGGGACGCCGGGGGAGCCACAGGTAGCTGGCTTGCTGGGCAATCTGGATCCGCGGAATCTGCTCCGGATGGCCAGCCTCTGGAAGATGAAGGACCGGGCCGGCCAGGTCGGCGCCCACGGGGTCAGCCCGCTGCTGATCCAGATCCTGTCGCAGAGCAACGCGCGGGTGCATCTGCTCGGACACTCCTTCGGAGCCCGGGTGATGCTCTCGGGTTTGTGCTTCAAGCCCCTGCCGCGGCCGGTCCGCTCGGTGCTGCTGCTGCAGCCGGCCGTGAACCGGTGGTGCTTCGCCCCGGACGTGGTCGGCAAGGGCGTGCCGGGCGGGTATCACGACGCACCGAACCGGGTGCAGCTGCCGCTGCTGGCCACCATGTCCAGTCATGACCTGCCCCTGCACGAGGTGTTTCAGCTGGCCGTGCGAGGCAGCAGCCTGGGCGAGGTGCAGATCGCCGCTGTCGGCGACACCTTCCGCTACGGAGCGCTGGGCGGATACGGCCCGGAAGGGCTGGGGCCAGCCGGGACGGTGCAACCGATGAAACGTCCGGGCGACCCCTATGACCTGTTCGGGGCCGCGCGCACGATCGCGATCGATGGCAGCGGCCAGATCGACGGCAAGCCCGCGATCGGCGGCCACAGCGACGTCAGCAAGCCGGTGACCTGGTGGGCGCTGCGCTGCCTGGTCGCCACGCCCTGAGTGCTCAGCAGAAACCAGCGAAGGAGCGGGCCGATGGCAGAGCTGCTCAGCAGGCAATGGCATCTCGCCGTCCTGAAGGTACGGCTGGATGTCACTCAGCGCACCCCCGCCGTCGTCAGCGAGATGATCAGCTATGCGGGGGACCAGCCCCAGAGCCTGTGGACCCGCCGCGACGATCTCGAGCAGTTCGGCCTGGCCGAAAGCGCGGGGCCGCCTCATCAGCTGACCATGCCCCCAGCTCTGCGCGACCAGATTGCCAGCACCCTGCACGGCCCGCTGAACAGCCAGTCCTCGCTCTGGCTCCGGCTGGTGCCGCCGTACGGATACCTGGGTGCTGTGCCCTGGGAGGGCCAGCTCCTGCAGGTCACCCAGATTCCGCTGCTGAGGGTGCCCAACCGGCTGCCCCGGGCATCCGATCCAGGACGGCAGTGGAGCGTCGCCATCTGTGTCAGCACCCCGGCCGTAGCCGGGCAGCGCGACTCCTGGTCCGGCGCCTACCTCCAGAGCCTCGCGCATTCGCTGCGGCAGTCCACCCAGTGCGACATCGACGTCTTCGCCGACAGTGACACCGTGAACCAGCTGCGCGCGCTCGGGGTGAACGACTCCGCCTGGATGCACATCCACGAGCCGCGAACCGCAGCCAGTGCCAGCGTTTCCCGATCCAGCCGAAGGGACCCGGTGACGACGCGGCCACTGCAGCGGAATGGGCAGATCTGGGTGGACTGGATCATGCAAGGACTGGCCGGGCGGGCGATCCGCGCGCTGCACGTCGTGCTGGATGCCACCTGGGACGGTGACCGCGCGGTCCTGTCGGTCGGCACCGATCCGGCTCTCCCGGCCGATCCGGACACCTGCCGCTTCGTGACCGCGGCCGACGTTTCCCAGGTGGCGGACCTGCTCGGCGGAGCCACCCTGTCGTTCGGGTCGCCGCCCGGTGCCCGATCCGACACCGCAGTCCGGATGATCGCGGACAGTCTTGGCCAGCAGCGGCCGGGGGCCACCCTGTACTCCTCGATCAGCGCTGATCCAATGGGCTTGGCGCTGGCCGCGGCGCACGCTTTCATCGCGGGTCAGGGACCGCCTGAGGTACCGGCCCACCCCTCGTTGTTCGCCTATCTCCAACCCTCCACCGTGCGACCAGCTCTGCTGAACGCCTGGCCGTCACCATCCACATCGGGCCCGCGGCCGCAGACGGCGGAGGCCCCGCTCGAAGATCCGCTGCCCGATCGGGTCATCCCGCCTGGGTACGACCCGGAACCGGGGTCAGCCCTGGATCAGTACTACGCCGACGCGGACACCGTGCCCAGCTGGGCGGCGGCCGCTGAGCGTTACGTCGGCAGCCAGATCGCTCATCTGTCCCAGCCGGGCGACGCCCCCGGCTCGGTGCCGGACAAGAAGGCCTATGAGCAGGGAGCCACCGAAGCGCTGGCCGAGATCCAGAACATGATCGCGAAATATGCGAGGCCGTCATGAGTGTCAGCCGCACGGTGTTGTCCTTCGAGCTGGTCGGCACCCAGGTCACGCTGAAACTGGACCGGGCCACCGGTCCGGTGGCCGATCTGGGCATCAACACCAACATCGATCTGGCCACGCTGGCGCAGGGCAGCCTGCAGCAGCAGGGCGAGGCGATGATGAAGCTGCTGTGCGAGAGCCAGGCGGTCAGCGATGGGCTGGCCCTGCTACGTGGCCGGCCGCTGGGGTCGGAGCCGGCGCCGGTCTACTTCCGGATGCGCCCCGACTTGGCTGAGGTGGTGGGCTGGGAACAGATCTACGACCAGGCGCCCCACGGCTTCTTAGCCC
>CALMAR010000502.1 GCA_937859855.1 uncultured Kineosporia sp. | reverse complement strand
GCATTGCCCAACCCCCCATGGTCCCGCTCACCCCCGCTGCGCTTTCTCGTCCGGCTTCAGCTAGCTGTTCATGGCAGCTCGAACGGCAAGGTCAGACCATCAACGCTGTGCCGGCACTCGCAATCATCAGCGGGCAGGGTTGCGATCGTGTCTGAGACGACCGACTTGAGCTGGTCGATGCTCTTGGCGAAGACCTCCATGACCTCGGCGTGAGTGACGCCTTCACCGGCGTCCACGCCCGCATCGAGGTCGGTGACCACGGCCAGCGAGGTATAGCAGAGCGCGAGTTCTCGGGCGATCGACGCTTCCGGCATCCCAGTCATCCCGATCAGGTCACCGCCGATAGCGGCATGCCAGCGGGACTCGGCCCGGGAGGAGAACCGGGGACCATTCACCACAACCAAGGTCGCGCCCGGCTGGGCAGGCCAGCCAGCGCGTGGTGCAGCTTCAATCGCCGCTGCTCGCCCGCGCGCGCAGTAAGGATCGGCGAACGCGACATGCACCGCGTGAGCGACTCCGTCATAGACCGTGTGCTCACGGCCCCAGGTTCGATCGATCACCTGGTCCGGTACCACTAGGGTGCCCGGTCCCCAGTCCGAGCGCAGTGACCCGACCGCGCAGGGCCCGAGGACCTGGCGCACTCCCAGGGAACGCAGGGCCCAGAGGTTCGCCCGGTAATTGACCCGATGGGGCGGGAACCGGTGGTCTCGTCCATGACGGGGCAGAAACGCCACCCGCCGCCCTCCGGCCGATCCAACCAGCGGTGGCTCGCTGGGCAGTCCGAACGGAGTGCTCACCGGGACCTCATGGACATCGTCGAGGAACGAGTAGAACCCTGAACCACCGATCACGCCGATCTCGGCCTGGCCGGTGATCGGGGCGGATCGCTGTTCAACCGGGTGGTCAACGGCCGCATCTGCCGGGCCGGAAGGGCTATTGGTCGACGACATGGGGCAACGCTACCGAGCGGTTGGACAGTCGCCAGAGTGGCGCGGAATCTGTGGAGAAGTCACCCGTCGTATGGCTTGTGGACAACTGGAACGATCCCGTTGCCGGCAATCGCTCAGGCGGCGCTGCCCGACGACGAGGGCTTGGACGAACTCTGCCCGGACGATCCCGAGGACGACGAGCCGGCGGACGAGGACGATCCCGAGGACGACGAGCCAGCGGACGAGGACGATCCCGAGGACGACGAGCCGTTGGCAGAAGTGCCGGATGGCGCCGAGTTCCCAGACGACGAGGAGCTGTCAGATGACCCGGAGCCGTTGGAGGACGAACTGGCGTCCGCAGCCTGCTTGCCCGGCTCGGACTTCGCCGCGGCCCGGGAATCGGTCCGGTAGAAGCCCGACCCCTTGAACACGATTCCCACCGAGTTGAACACCTTGCGCAGCTTGCCCGAGCAGTTCGGGCAGGTGGTCAACGCGTTGTCGCTGAACGACTGATGCACCTCGAACGTGTGACCGCAGTCGGTGCACGCGTAAACGTAGGTGGGCACGTCGTCCTCCTGATCTGGCACTCTCTCTTGTCGAGTGCCAAGAGTACGGTACCGCTGAGTTATTCCGCAGCAGCGGCCGATCGGCCAGCAGCTTGACCAGTTCGAACAGCACGAAAGCAGGCAGATGGCCACCGATGCCGAGATTGCCGCGATGGGCCGGGCAATCGAGCTGGCCGCCCGGGGCATCGGCAGTGTGCTGCCGAATCCGGTGGTCGGCTGCGTGATCCTGGACCAGGAAGGCCAGACGATCGGCGAGGGCTGGCACCGGCAGGCCGGAGGTCCACACGCCGAGATCGACGCGCTGACCCGGGCCGGAAAAGACGTCCATGGATCCACTGCCGTGGTCACACTCGAGCCCTGCAACCACACCGGCCGGACCGGTCCCTGCTCACGTGCCCTGATCCGGGCCGGGATCAGCCGGGTAGTGATCGCCGTGCCCGACCCCTGGGCCCCGGCCTCGGGTGGCATCCAGGCTCTCCGGGCAGCCGGGGTGGATGTCGAGACCGGTGTACTGGCCACCGAAGCCACTGTGGTGAATGAGCCCTGGTTGACGGCGATCCAGACACGGCGCCCGTTCGTGACCTGGAAGTTCGCGGCCACCTTGGACGGCCGGGTGGCGGCCAAAGATGGCTCCAGCCAATGGATCACGGGGGAGGAAGCCCGCCTGGACGTGCACCGGCTGCGGGCCGAGGTGGACACCATCCTGGCCGGAATCGGCACCGTGCTGGCCGACGACCCGGCCCTGACCGTCCGGGACGCGAACGGTGGGCTGGCGTCCCGTCAGCCGCTGCGGGTGGTCGCCGACTCCTACGGCCGGACGCCGCCGGACGCCAAGGTACTCGACGATTCGGCCGAAACCTGGCTCGTCACAGCCAAAGATGTGGCGGCGGCGGACGGAAGACTCGACTTGAACCAGTTGATGCGGCTGCTGTTCGATCGGGAGAAGCGGCACGTGCTGCTGGAAGGCGGTCCAACTCTGGCCGGTGGGATGATCGAGGAGGGCCTGGTGGACCGAGTGGTCGGCTATCTGGCTCCGGCGCTGCTCGGCGCTGGACCGAACGTGCTGGGATACGCGGGAATCGACACCATCAGGGACGCCTGGCGCCTGGATCCGATCGACGTGCGAACCGTCGGACCCGACGTACGCCTGGTGGCGCGTCCGCATCCTCGATCAGCGCCGCCCCCGCCACTGCGGGCGAACCGCTAGCCCAGGCTGGCTTCGGCGAGCCGGTCACCGCCGCAGCCGTCGTCCATTGGGACAGCTTGCCGCCCAGGCTGACGGCGCGCAGCCGGGCCTCGGCTTGGGAGCGCACGGTCGCCGCGGTCACCACGATCAGGTCGTCCCCGTGCCGCAGCATGGTCCGCGGGCCGGGCACGAAGGCGTCGCCGTCCCGCACCACCAGAGTCACATTCGCCCCGGTGGGCAGACGCAGTTCGAATACCTCCACGCCATGGATTCGCGAATCCGGCCCGACCCTGACCTCGAGCACGTCGGCGCCCTGGGCGCCCAGGGGGGACGATTCGACGTCCAGCCCGACCGCCTGCACCGGTTCGGTCAGCCGGAGCTTCCGGGCGACCCAGGGCAGGGTCGGTGCCTGCACCAGGGTGAAGATCACCACCAGCACGAAGACCAGGTCGAAGTTGCGATCCGAGCCGGCCACGCCATTGGCCACCGGAACCGTGGCCAGGACTACCGGAACCGCGCCGCGCAAGCCCGCCCAGGACAGAAATGCTTGCTCCCGCAGTGGTATTCGAAACCACGAGACCGACATCAGGACCGAGGCCGGGCGCCCCAGCAGAAGCAGCACCAAGCCGATCAGTACGGCGGGCACGATCTGCGAGGACAACCGGCCCGGTGAGGCGAGCAGACCGAGCAGGACGAACAGGCCGATCTGCGCCAGCCAGCCCAGACCCTCGGCGAAACCACGCACCGCGATACCGTGGGGCAGCCGGGAATTGCCCAGCACCAGCGAGGCCAGATAAGTCGCCAGGAATCCGGAGGCATGGGCGCTGGCCGCGATCCCATAGGCGCCTACTGCCAGACCGGAAACGGCAATCGGATAGAGGCCGGACGATGGGAGGGCCATCCGCCGCAGCCCCAGCTGCCCGATCCAGCCGAGCGCCAGGCCGATCGCCGCCCCCGCTGCCAGTTCATAGATCCCTTCGGCCGCCAGCGCCCCCACGCTGTGATGGCCGCCGCCGCTGGCCACCGCGGTCAGCGCCACCACGATGATCACCACCGGGGCATCGTTGAACCCGGATTCGGCCTCCAGCAGCCCCACCAGCCGCGAGGGCAGTGGCACCCGCCGCAGTACCGAGAACACCGCTGCCGCATCGGTCGACGACACCGCGGCGCCGACCAGCAGGGCCATCGGCCAGTCCAGATGCAGGATCAGCCAGGCGCCGACGCCGGTGATCGCCACTGACACCACCGTGCCTGCAGTCGCCAGCACCGCGGCAGGGCCGACCGACGACCGGATGTTGTCCCAGCGGGTGGTCAGTCCGCCCTCAGCCAGGATGAGCACCAGCGCCGCGTAGCCGAGCACCTGAGTGAGTTCAGCGTTGTCGAACTCGAGTCCGAGACCGCCCTCGCCGATGCCCAGCCCGAGGGCGAGGTACAGCAGCAGAGAAGGAAATCCGGTGCCGACCGAGAGCCGGACGGC
>CALMAR010000501.1:4784-13161 GCA_937859855.1 uncultured Kineosporia sp. | reverse complement strand
CCCCACAGCAGGGCGGCCACCCCACCCACCGCGCACAACCACGGCGCGGCGTGCCCCTCGGCGGCCTCGGCCCCGGCGATCAGAAGGCCGGTGCCGGCCAGCACCAGCAGGGCACTGACCCGCAGCACCCGGACCTGGTCGAAACGAGTCAGGATCGACGGGCCCGCCATCCGAACACCGGTCATCCCGGTCACGAAGACGGCGAGCCCGCCGGCCCCCAGGGCGTGCCCGGCGCCGTACCCGTCGACCAGGGACAGGGCGAGCCAGTCGTTGGCCGATCCTTCGGCCAGGGCCATCGAAAACACCAGCAGGCCGATCAGCAGGGTGGCAGGCTCGGTCCAGGCGACCAGCTGCCCACGCAGGGCGTTCACCCGTGTCCCGGGTGCCCGGGCTGCCTGGCCGGAGGGCTCGGACGGGCGAACCGGCAGGAACCAGCGCACGGCCAGCAGAGCACTGACCAGCACCACCGCCGCCACCAGCGGCAGGTGCAACGAGACCGGCACCTTCAGAAGCGCCGCGAGCGCCCCGGCGCAAGATCCGGCTACCGTGCCCAGGCTGAAGGCGGCATGGAAGCGCGGCATCAGCGAACGCTCCAGGCGGCGTTCGACATCCGCCCCTTCCACGTTCATCGCGACGTCCCAGGCGCCGATCCCGGCACCGGTCACCCCGAGCGCGGCGGCGAACAAGGGGACCGATGGAGCCAGGCCGATCAGCGCGACCCCGGTCATCGAGACCGCCGCGGTCACGGTGACGGTGTTGCGCGGCCCGTAGTGGCGAACGATGACTCCGGCCAGGGTCAGCATCAGCACCGATCCCACCGACAGGAACAGCAACAACAGGCCCAGCCGCTGCGTGGACAGCTGCAGCTTGTCCCGAATGGCTGGAAGCCGGGCCGCGCAGGAGGCGAAGGCGAAGCCGTTCACCCCGAAGACGACGGCGACCGCGACCCTGGCTGCCTCCGTGCGGTGCTGGCGCGACAGATTCAGAATTGTCGCTTCACCGGAGCCGGACTGTTGCTCGGGCCTTGCCCAGGACGCGGGTTCCTTCACAGGTGGCGGTCAGATCCACCACGACCGTGCGGGCCGCGTCGTCCTTGCTGAGAACCTTGCCGGACACCTCGACCACTGCTCCGCGATCGTCGTCCGGCACTGGGACCATGCTGGTGAACCGGACCCCGTACTCGAGCATCGCTCCCGGATCGCCCGCCCAATCAGTCACCAGCCGCCCAGCGGTGGCCATGGTGAACATGCCATGGGCGATCACGTTGGGCAGCCCCACCGAGGTGGCGACCCGCTCGTTCCAGTGAATGACATTGAAGTCGCCGGCGGCGCCGGCGTATCGGATCAGGTCGAAGCGGGTGACCGGATAGCTGACCGCCGGAATGACGTCCCCCGCGGTGACGGCGTCGAAGCTGGCCGCAGTCATGCCAGCTCCTCCGCACCCCGGACCACGATGGTGGAGCGGGCGGTGCTCACCGGCTCGCCCTTCTCATCGGCGATCTCGACTCGGGTGGTGACCATCGAGTGCTTGCCCATCGTGCTGACGTCATCCACGAACAGGGTTGGAACCAGCACATCGCCGGCCACGATCGGCCGGTGATGCACGAACCGCTGCTCGCCGTGCACCAGCCGGGAGAAGTCGATCCCCGCGTCCGGATCGACCATGACCTGCCCCTCGCAGCGCTGCGCGATGATCACCGCGAACGTGGGCGGGGCGATCACGTCCGGGTAGCCCAGGGCCTGCGCGGCCGCCGGATCGCGGTGCGCGGCGTCGGAAGATCGGATCGCCTCGGCGAACTCGCGGATCTTCTCCCGGCCGACCTCGTAGGGCGCGGACGGCGGATAGACGCGCCCAGCGATCTGGGGATTCACACCCATCGGCGGGCCTCTCAGTTCTCGGCAGGTGGTTCTTCCCGCACGATAATGGCCGCCCTGCCAAGGCAGAGCGGCCAGCTGGACATACAGACGTCAGCGGGTGTCAGCGGGTCTCACGGTGAACCGTGTGCCGGCCGTCACGGGGGCAGAACTTCTTCAGCTCCAGCCGGTCGGGGTCGTTGCGCCGGTTCTTGCGGGTGATGTAGTTGCGCTCCTTGCATTCCTGGCAGGCCAGCGTGATCTTCGGGCGCACATCGGATGTCTTGCTGGCCACGGTTGGAGCCTTCTCTCGCAAATCTCGAAACCGGTCAGTACATGGTAGCGGAGGCGGGACTTGAACCCACGACACAGCGATTATGAGCCGCTTGCTCTACCGACTGAGCTACTCCGCCATGTCCGGCGCCACCTCCTGAGGTTGCAGGAGCGGCTCCGTCCAGAGCCCCGATAGGGAATCGAACCCTAGACCTTCTCCTTACCATGGAGACGCTCTGCCGACTGAGCTATCGGGGCCTGCGCCGGGGCGGCGTGGTTCATATCCCGGCGGCAGCCAAGGCTACACGCCGGTACCGGCCCGGCTGAAATTGATTGGCCCTCGCCCGGTCATCGCCCGGTCATCGCCCGGTCATCGCCCGGTCATCAGGCCCTGAATCCCCGGATGATCATCTGTAGCAGGCGCTCGTAGTTCTCGGCCGGATCGGGGATCTGGGCGTTGTGGGTCAGCTCCAGAGCGACGGCACCGTGCACCGTGCTCCAGATGTTCTGAGCCACCTCACGCGGATCGTCGTCGGTCAAGGCGCCGGCTGCCATCGCGTACTCCACATGGCTGACCAGAGTGTTGAAGGTGGCGCTGGCGACATCGCCCAGTTCCGGCGAGACCTCGGCGATCGGGAGAACTCCCTCGAACATCAGCGCGTAGTGCTGCCGGTGGCTGATCGCGAACTGCCGGTACTGCTGGCCCGAGCGGTACAGCCGCTCGATCGGATCCTGGGTACCGGAGGCCTGGATGGCGTCCCGCAGGCCGCTGAATCCCCGGATCAGCAAGGCATCGATCAAGCCGTCCTTACTGCCGAACCGGTTGTAGACCCCCATCGGAGCCACCCCGGCCTCGGCCGCCACCGCCCGCACGGTCACCGCTGCGGCGCCGTCCCGGACCAGGACGGCCTCGGCCGCGTCGGCCAGAGCGGCGGACAGGTCCCGGCTCGGGGTCCGGCTGCGAGGCGCCTTGGCGGGGTTCACGTTTCCTATCCTGTCTTGCCAGGCCGTAGAACGACGTGCCATATTTATAGCACGTTGTTCTACGAGGGAGTTCCTGATGACGTCTGCTGGATCATTCGCGCAGCCCGATCCCCGTCGCTGGTGGATGCTGGTCGTTCTCTGCCTCAGTGTGCTGCTGGTGACGGTGGACAACACGATCGTGAACGTGGCGCTGCCCACCTTGAGCCAGGACCTCGGCGCCTCAACCAGCGCGCTGCAGTGGATCGTGGACGCCTACACCCTGGTCTTCGCCGGCCTGTTACTGGTCGGCGGCCACCTGGGCGACCGGTTCGGCCGGTCGGCCATGCTGCGCCTGGGCCTGGTGCTGTTCGCCCTGACGTCGCTGGCTTCGGCCGCGGCCCACACCACCGGCCAGCTGATCGCGGGCCGGGCCGCAATGGGCATCGGCGCAGCGCTGATCTACCCGGCCACCCTTGGCCTGCTGTCCAACATCTTCACCGACTCCCGGGAGCGGGCCACCGCAATCGGAGTCTGGGCCGGAGTCTCCGGCCTTGCCGTCGCGATCGGGCCGGTCAGCGGTGGCGTACTGCTGGAGCACTTCGCCTGGAACTCGGTCTTCCTGGTCAACGTGCCGTTCGTCGCGCTGGCGCTGGCCGCGGGCTGGCGATTGCTGCCGGAGTCGCGCGACGAGCAGCCCGGCCGGTTCGACATCGGCGGAGCGCTCGGTTCCATCACCGGGGTCAGCCTGCTGGTCTGGGCCGTGATCGAAGCACCGGATCATGGCTGGACGTCGCTGACCACCCTGCTGGGCCTGGCCGGATCACTGGGAGTGCTGGGCGCCTTCGCCGCCTGGGAGGCCGGTCGGCGCGACCCACTGTTCGACGTCACCCTGTTCCGCAACCGGCGCTTCTCGGCGGCCAGCGGAGCGATCACGATGGCATTCTTCGGATTGTTCGGCTTCATCTTCCTGATCACCCAGTACTTCCAGTCGGTGCGCGGCTACGGAACGTTGCGGGCCGGTTTGGCGACGCTGCCATTCGCCATCGTCACCGGCGCTCTGTCGCCGGTCGCGATTCTGCTGATGAAGCGGTTCGGCTCGACCAGGGTGGTGGCGTGTGGCTTGGCGCTGATGAGCCTCGGTTTCGTGCTGGCGGCTGGCTCGTCGGTGGATTCGGCCTATTGGGGCCGGGTGATCATTGCGATGTCAGCGATGGCCGCAGGCCTGGCTCTGACCGCTGGGCCGGCCACCGACGCGATCATGGGCGCACTGCCGCTGGCTAAGGCCGGAGCCGGATCGGCGGTGAACGACACCACGCGGGAGGTCGGCGGAACCCTGGGCGTGGCGGTGGTCGGCTCGGTGATGAGCTCGATCTACGGCCCGCGGCTGGCCGACGCGCTGGCCGGGCTGGGGCTGCCCCAGGGTGCTCTGGCGCCGGCTCGCGAATCAGTAGTCGCTGGTCTGGCCGTGGCCGATTCCTTGCCCGCAGCGGCGCACGCGCAGGCGGTGGCCGCCGTCCGGTCCGCGTTCATGGACGGCCTGCAAGCCGGGTCGCTGGTCTCGGCGGGGGCGACGGCAGTGGCGGCGATCGCGGTGCTGATCTTCCTGCCCGCCCGTCATGCCACCGGCGCAGCTGGCACTCCTCAAAAGCGTGACCTCGAGTCCACTCCCGCGGGCTGAGCTCGTGATCTTGCGGATTAGGGCGCGCGACCACTCCGGCGCTGTTGCTATCGTTGGCTCGCCGCCGGAGCCGTACTCAGGCTCTGGCGACACCGCGGCGGGTTGCCCGAGTGGCCAAAGGGATCTGACTGTAAATCAGACGGCTCAGCCTACGTAGGTTCGAACCCTACACCCGCCACACCAGCACAAACGGCCCCTCACCAGCGGAAACGCAGTGGGGGGCCGTTCTCATCCTGTCCGGTTGATCCGGCTGGAACCGGCTGGAACCGGCTTGTTGCGGATGCTCACGCCGAGGGCGCGCCCAGGCTTGCCGAACTGCAGTGGGCCGATGGTGATCGGACATGCTGCATCCAGATCACGTCCTGAGAACGCAGTCAGACGCAGGACCGTCGTGCTGCCTCGACATCTCGCCAATGCAGCCCTGGCCGCCTGGCAGCGAGACGAGGAGGATCCTCTCCCCCTCTGCCGAAACGGCGATGCAGCGCAAGATTCGAGACCCTACGGCTGGAGTATTAGGGCGTTGTCGCTGGGTAATCCCGTAGGACGAGCGAGGTGGTGACAGGACCGAATCGCGCGATGCTGTCGACGATCGTTTCCAGGCGTTCTGCGTCGGCGGCGTGCAGGTCCAGGAGGAAGCAGTCTTCGCCGGTCAGCCTGTAGATGGTGACGATTTCCGGGGTAGTGCGGAAAAGTTCCAGGGCCTGGGTGATGTTGGCTTGGGTAGTTCGGAGTCGAGCGACGGCGTGGATGGTCATGCCGAGCCGGCGCCGGTCGATCTGCGCGTGGTAGCCGGTGATGATCTTGTCGTCCTCGAGCCGTTTGATCCGTGCGGACACGGCGGGCTGAGACAGGTTGACCCGCCGGCCAATCTCGGCGCCCCCCAGCCGGCCTTCGGATCGAAGGAGTCGCAGGATCTCGATGTCGGTGCGATCGAGTGATGTCATCGCGTTGTCCACCATTTGATTATGAACCATCAGTCGGTGGACCTCAGTCTGATGATTCGATGGTTCGCTGCTCCTGTCGGCCCCAAGCTCAGGACGTTGCAGGAGGATTTCAGTGGTGAGCTATGTGATGATCCCTGGACACGGAGGGTCCGGTGCCGGTCATTGGCAGACGATCTGGGAACGCGGATTGGGCGATCGCGCGGTCAGGATCGAACCTTCCTCCTGGGAGGACGTGACGGAGGCCGAATGGAGTGTGGCGATCAGCCGGGTGGCGGGGGCGGAGACCGTCCTCGTTGCCCATAGTCTGGGCTGCTTGGCTGCTGCTGCGTGGTTGAGCGACAACCCTCGAAGCGGTGTCTTGGGGGCGTTCCTGGTCGCTCCGCCGGACCGAAATGGGCCTTCGTTTCCGGCGGCTGTTGGGTTTGATCGACCGGCGGCGACGCTTCCTATCCCGAGCGTCGTGCTGTCCTCGACGAACGATCCATTCTGCGCAAACTCGGTCGCCGTCGAGCTGGCGACGGCGTGGGGAGCGAAGCTATTGCAGCTGGGACCGTTTGGTCACATCAATGCGGCCAGCGGGCTCAATGGCTGGGACGTCGGCCGTAACCATCTGGACCAGTTCGTCGCCGGTCTGACCTGAAACGCCGGTGGCGGCTATCAGCTGTGGGCGAGCTGAACGGCTTGGCCTGGACGAGGCGGAATGATTGGGTGCCGGTTTTGATGAGATGACTTGTTGCCAAATCCACGCCACATCGCCCGCATCTGAGGCTGCGAGGTCGTCCGTCGCAGGTCATCGGCATGAGCATCCAAATACCAGAGCCGTCTGTAATCAGACGGCTCAGCCTAGGAAGGTTCGAACCTCACACCCGCCACACCAGCACAAACGAAGACCAGCCGGTCCGCCGGGTGTCAGCCCAATTCACCGCCGGTGGCGGATCGGCGGAGTACGAATGTGCCGGTGGGCGGCACCAGCGAGTCTCCGGCTCGTGATCCAGGCGGGGCCCGGCTCATCGCGGACATCGTCCTGCCGGTCATCGGCGGCCTGATCAGTCATGAGCTCATGGATGGCCGCGCTGTTGGGCCGCAGGTGCCCGAGGAACCGAATCGGATCCCCAACCGGCCGTAGCGCGGTCTCGAGCTGGCGGCCGGCGTCCACGGCAGCAGCCGGGTCACTCACGAAGATGTCTTCCAGGTCGACGACGGCTGCCCGCATGCCCATCACACCGGTGATCCGGCTGATCCGCTGCCTTCCGCCGCGGTCGCGGCCCACCTGTACGACGAGATCGACCCCTGCGGCGACCATCTCGCGAATCCCCAGAATGGGGACACGCCGTTCAGATGCCCAGGCCATCGTCTCGAAGCGGAACAGCGCATGCTCAGGACTGTCGCCATCAGTCGTCCACAAAATAACGGACCCCGGGACCATCGCCCGCAGCATCGTCATGGCCGCAGCGCCGTCCCCGACGTCATTGATCACCACCCGGTCCGGCCGCGCGCGCAACGCCGTGCGGATCCCAGCCCTCAGTCCAAGGCCATGCCGGTCGGGGCCAGGGTTTGCCTGCCCGAACTCGACCCGGGCGACGTTGTGCTGAGGCAGGCATAGCTTGCCCGCGTCGTTGACCAGTGCCACCTTTTCGTCGCTGGGAATCAGCGCCGCCAGCGCACTCAGGACGATCGTTTTTCCGGCCCCGGCCAGTCCGCTGATCATGATGTTGAGGCATTCCCGGACGCACAAGGCGAGAAAGTCAGCCGCCGGTCGCGTCAGCACGCCGAGTGAGATCAGTTCGTCCATATCGATGAGATCGGACGGCAAGTCACGAGGCACGAACCCAGCGTAGGAACCCATCCCACCCACCGTCCGGCCAACGGCAAGTTCTCGTTCGCCAGCAACGCTGGCCAGCTGATCCGATCAGGCGGCAGGATCACCCAGCATGCCCACGGACCCGCTCGGCCTCACCTCCGGCGCACCGCTGCTCGACGCCTGGCTGCGGTTCCAGGAACAGCCGAGTACGCCTTTCACCATTCCCGGCCACAAGCAGCGTCACGATCTGGCCGGTGACGTGATCGCGGGCGACGTCCCGCTGTACGGTGGGCTGGACACCATCAAGCTGAGCCGGGGCCTGCTGGCCGATGCTGAGGCCCGGGCGGCCCAGCTCTGGGGGGCCGACTTCTGCCGGTTCTCGACCGGCGGCGCAACCCACGCCAACCAGGCCCTGGCTCTGGCCATCGGCGGAGACGGCGACCAGGTCGTGGTGAGCCGGACCCTGCATCGCTCGCTCCTGCTCGGACTGGTGCTGGCGGGCCTGAGGCCGGTCTGGGTCCGGCCCGCCATCAATCCCGCGACCGGGCTGCCCACCGGTGTGCCTGCGCCGGACGTCGCTCGCGCGCTGACCGAGAATCCACACGCACGAGCGGTTTTCATCGGAGATCCGTCCTACGCCGGCACGGTCGGTGATGTCGCCGCGCTGGCTGAGGTTGCCCACGACCACGATGTCCCATTGATTGTGGACGCGGCCTGGGCCGCCCACTTCGGCTTTCATCCCGGCCTGCCGCCGCACGCTCTGGCAGCCGGCGCCGATGCGATGGTGATCAGTGCCCACAAGACCCTGCCGGCCTGGAGTCAAGCGGCGCTGATCCTGGCCCGCGGGCAGCGGCTGGATCCGGCG
>CALMAR010000501.1:0-4774 GCA_937859855.1 uncultured Kineosporia sp. | reverse complement strand
ACGCCGGTGTCGACGCGACCGCCACCACGAGTCCAGCGGGGGCGATCCTGGCGAGTATCGATGCCGCCAGAGCCCTCCTGGAGCGGGACGGGGAGACCCGGCTGGACGCGGCCATCACCGCCACCCGCGAGGCTCGCGAGCGGCTACTGGACGTCGAGGGGCTGGTGGTCCTGGCCGGGCCGGACGTCGATCCGCTCAAGCTCACCCTGCTGCTGCACGGTACCGGCGCCAGTGGGATCGACGTCGAACAGGACCTGCTGAGCGCCCGCATACCGGTGGAGACGGCCGAACAAGACCTGATCGTGGCGGTCGTGTCGATGGCCGACACACAGGCGTCCCTCGGCGCCCTGACCGATGTCCTGATCGCGTCGATCTCGCGCCATCGCGGAGCACCGCGTCCCCTCAGCGGCTCGGCTGCGTACAGCGTGGACCCGGTCACCGTCCTGCCGCCTCGCCCGGCGTTCTTCGCTGATCACGAGGCGGTGCCGGTGACCAGCGCCGTGGGCCGGGTCAGCGCCGAACTGATCGCACCGTATCCGCCTGGCATTCCGGTTCTGGCTCCCGGCGAGCAGATCACGGCTGCCGTGCTCGCCGCGCTGAGCCAAGCCCGGGCGGCGGGTCTGCGGATCGCCTACGCCGCCGATCCCACCCTGTCCACGCTGCGGGTGGTCAGTCAGGGGCGAAGCATGATCGGAGCCTCTAGGGTCCTGCCGGTGACGTGGGTGGTGTTCGACCTGGGCGAGGTGCTGTCGGCGTCCCCCGTCCATCTGCCGGAATTGGCGGCCCTGGCCGGCGCCTCGGACGAGGCTTTCACTCGCGCATACTGGGCCCACCGCAGCGGATTCGATGCGGGTGCGGAATCGATCGAGCAGTACTGGCGCCAGGTCCTGAAAGCGGTCGACCGGCGATATGACTCAGTTCTGGCCGAGCAGCTGACCGAGATCGACGACACCGCCTGGGCCCAGCTGCACCCAGACTCGCCGGCTCTGCTGCACGATGTGCACGCGTCCCCGGCTCGACTGGGGCTGCTCTCGAACGCCCCCTCGTCTCTGGCTGGCGTGATCCGGAAACAACCCTGGGCGGGGCTGTTCGATGTCGCGGTCTTCTCCAGCGACCTGGGCCTGACCAAGCCCGATCCGCAGATCTACGCGGGCGCGGCCAAGCTCTACCAGACGCAGCCCGGCCAGATCCTGTTCTTCGACGATCGGGCGGTGAATGTGCAGGCCGCATCCGAGGCCGGCTGGCAGGCACAGCTGTGGCCCGGGCACGCTGAAGCCCGTGCGCTCCTGCGACAGGCCGGAGTGCTGTGACGATCTTCGGCGCGTGGCCCGCGCTCGACTCACGCGACACCGTTCGCTACGGCGTCTTCCTGCGCCCGGACGCCGAAACCTGCCGGGTCACCCTGCTCCTGCACGATGCCCTGCGCCGCCAGTTCGGCCTGATCGCGGCCGCCGTCTTCCCCCCGCACATCACCCTGCTCGGCAACATCGCCATCACCATCGGCGAGCCGCAGCTGCTGGAGCACGTCGGTTCTGTCGTGCCTGGCGTGACTCGGTTCCAGCTCACCAATCCCGGCCCCGAACCCGCGGACGGCGCACTGTTGTGCAGGCTGAGCGACGACCGGGTGAGCCAGCTGGCCCAGTCGATCGAGCTGGCCCTGGAGGGCGTCCGGTCACCGACGGACAACGACTACCTGACCGGCACGACCAGCAGCACGGACTTTCACCCCCACCTGACGGTGGCCGGGCAGGACCTGGTGCTCCGGCCCGACCTGATGGCGGAGGTCAGCGAGTATGCCGGCGAACTGGGCATCACCTACCCGAAGACGCTGACGGCGTCCTGGCTCTCGGTGTTCCGGTTCCACAGCCAGCAGTGGCCAGCGGTCTGGTGGCAGGACATGATCTGGCAACACCTGCACAGCTGGCGATTGGAGAGTTGATGCCGGAGGAACAAGCTCGAATCGCCGTGGTCACCGGCGGTGGCAGCGGCATCGGAGCGGCGGTCGCGCATGCCCTGGCCGAAGACGGCTGGACCGTGATGGTGGCCGGGCGGCACCTGGACACGCTTACGGACACAGCCGGCCAGGGAGCAGGTCACCCCGGCCGGCTCGAGCCGATCCAGGCCGACGTCACCGACGAACAGAGCGTCCGGCGGCTCTTCGACACCACCGTGCAACGGTACGGCCGGGTTGATCTACTGTTCAACAATGCCGGAATGGGAGCTCCCGCAGTCGATATCGATGAGCTCAGCCTCGACGCGTGGAACGCGGTGGTCGCAGTGAACCTGACTGGCGCCTTCCTCTGCACCCGCGAGGCGTTCCGGGTGATGCGCCGCCAGGACCCGATGGGCGGGCGGATCATCAACAACGGGTCCATCTCGGCCCACGCCCCCCGGCCTCGATCGATCGCTTACACCGCAACCAAACACGCCATCACTGGACTGACCAAGTCGACCGCGCTGGACGGCCGCCCCTTCGACATCGCCTGCGGGCAGATCGACATCGGTAACGCGGCCACGAACATGGCCCGTGGAGCGGCGTCCGGTGCAGCCCAGCCCGACGGTGAGACGCGGCCCGAGCCGTTGATGGACGTCGCCGACGTTGGCGCCGCCGTCCGCTACATGGCCGGACTGCCGCTGGGAACCAACGTCGCCACCATCACCGTGATGGCGACGAAAATGCCCTTCATCGGCCGAGGTTGAGTGGTGGACAGTCGCGCAGCGAACGCCTGGGACGGTGATCGGAGCATCTTGCACCTGCCCGACCCGGCCGTGCAGATCATCGACGAGCGATTCCGGTCGCTGGTGGTCTACCAGGAGGTGGTCGAGCGGCTCTGGACCGGCGGCCGATGGCTGGAAGGCCCGGTCTGGTTCGGAGACGGCCGTTACCTGCTGTTCTCCGACATCCCGAACAACCGGATCATGTGCTGGAGCGAGATTACCGGCGAAGTCACGGTTTTCCGGCAACCGTCGAACCACAGCAACGGCCACACCCGGGACCGGCAGGGCCGGCTGGTGAGTTGCGAGCACCTGACCCGGCGGGTCACCCGGACCGGGTACGACGGATCGATCTCGGTGCTGATGGACAACCTGGACGGCAGGCCGCTGAATGCCCCCAACGACGTGACCGTGCACTCCGACGGCTCGGTCTGGTTCACCGACCCCGGCTGGGGCATCGAGGGCAACTACGAGGGCGACAAAGCCACCAAGGAGATCCCCCGCCACGTCTACCGGGTGGACGCCGCCACCGGGATTGGAACGCCGGTGATCACCGGGATGGACCGGCCGAACGGGATCTGCTTCTCACCCGACGAAACCCGGTTGTACGTTGTCGATATCAGCCACATCCGGGTCTTCGATCTGGACGGCACAACCCCCGTCAACGGCCGGGTGTTCGTCGAGATGGCCCCGGGCGGGGCGGACGGCATTCGCACCGACCGGGACGGGAACGTCTGGGCCGCCGCGACCGGCGGCGGGGCCGGCTTCGACGGGGTTCACTGCTACAGCCCCGAAGGCCAGCTGCTGGGCCAGATCCATCTGCCGGAGAGTTGCGCGAACCTCTGCTTCGGCGGAGTGAAGAAGAACCGGCTGTTCATGACCGCCACCCGGTCGCTCTACAGCGTGTACGTCGAGGCGCAGGGGGCTCAGCAGCCCTAAGGCCCCGGCTCGATCGGAGGCCGCCGCCGATCAAACTGTCAGCGGTAGAAGCGTTCCATCGCCTCGAGCCGGGCGATCCGGTCGGCCATCGGCGGGTGGGTGGCGAACAGCTTGGTCACGCCGTCGGCCCGGAACGGGTTGGCGATCATCATGTGGCTGGCATTGACCAGTTCCCGCTCGGGCGGCAGCGGCAGCTGCCGGGTGCCCAGCTCCAGCTTGCGCAGAGCCGAGGCCAGGGCCATCGGGTCACCGGTCAGCGTGGCGCCGTCCTCGTCGGCGTCGTACTCGCGGGTCCGGCTGATCGCCAGCTGAATCACCCCCGCGGCCAGCGGGCCGAGGAACATGAACAGCAGCGCGAAGATCGGGTTGGGCCGGTCCTCGTCGTCGCCACCGCCGAAGAACAGGGCGAAGTTGGCCACGAAGGTGATCGCGGTGGCCATCGCCGCCGCGATCGAGGAGGTCAGGATGTCCCGGTTGTACACGTGCATCAGTTCGTGGCCCAGGACCCCGCGCAACTCCCGTTCAGTCAGGATCTGCAGGATGCCGTCGGTGCAGCAGACCGCCGCATTGCGCGGATTCCGGCCGGTGGCGAAGGCGTTCGGAGCGTTGGTCGGCGACACGTAGAGGCGTGGCATCGGCTGCCGGGCCTGGGTGGAGAGTTCACGCACGATCCGGTACATGGCCGGCTGTTCGGCCTCGCTCACCGGCCGGGCGTGCATGGCCCGCAGAGCCAGCTTGTCCGAGTTCCAGTAGCCATAGGCGTTGATGCCCAGAGCGATCACCAGCGCGATGATCAGCCCGTTCCGGCCGAAGAATGCTTCGCCGATGAAGAGCAAAAAGGCCGACATACCCGCCAGCAGAACGGCGGTCTTCAACCCGTTGAAATGACGATGACCCATCGAGTTCTCTGACTCCTTCGTGATTGCTCGATCTACAGCAGTCAACGGCGATCATCGGCCGGGCGTTCCCCCGGAGCCTGGGAGTTTCCTGGACGTTCGCTGTAACAGTCAGCGCAAAACACCCGGGATCAGATCGGCGATCAGCTGGCCTCCGGCCGACAGGGCGAGGCAACCCGCAGCCATCGAGCCCAGCGCCAGGCCCTCCGCTGGCCGAACTCGCC
>CALMAR010000500.1 GCA_937859855.1 uncultured Kineosporia sp. | reverse complement strand
GAGGCGTCGAAGATCAGCGCACCAGTCCGCTGCCGCCGTTCCGGCGGCCCCGTGAGGCTCGCCGCGACCGCCCCGGCGTGCGCCGTCTGCGCGCCCGCGCTGGCCAGCACACTTTGCACGGCGTCCAGCAAGGTGCCGTCCGAGGCCGAGCCGATCACCGCAGGCGCGCTCAGCAGCGGCTGACCCGATTCGTAGCGGCGCAGGACCGGAGGCTGCGGCAGGCCCAGCCGGGGAAAGACAGCCTGGCCGAAGGGCGATGACGCGATCCGCTGGAACCTGTCCACGGGGCTTAACGTAGCGGTGGACCGCATTTCGCCAGCACTCAGTCAGGAGCACAGTTGGTGAGCCAGACACCGCGCCGGGTGGCCATCCTCGGCGGCAACCGAATCCCCTTCGCCCGGGCCAATTCGGCCTACGCAGGCGCCTCCAACCAGGACCTGCTCTCGGCCGCGCTGGACGGCCTGATCAACCGGTTCGGCCTGGCCGGGCTGGAACTGGGCGAGTTCGTGGCCGGTGCGGTGCTGAAGCACAGCAAGGACTGGGACTTGGCCCGTGAGGTGGTGCTGGGGTCCCGGCTGGCTCCGGCCACCCCCGCCTACGACATCCAGCAGGCCTGCGGGACCGGCCTGCAGGCGGTGATCCAGGTGGCCAACAAGATCGCGCTCGGCCAGATCGACGCGGGCGTGGCCGGGGGTACCGACACCGCCACGGACGTGCCGCTGGCGCTCAGCCCGGGGCTGCGCCGGGTCCTGATCGACCTCAACCGGCAGAAGACCGCCGCGGGCCGGCTGAAGGCGCTGAGCGCCCTGCGGCCTGGCCAGCTGGCACCGGAGATCCCGCGCAACTCCGAGCCGCGGACCGGGCGCTCTATGGGCGAGCACACCGCGCTCACCGCGGCCGAGTGGGGTATCTCCCGGGAGGACCAGGACCAGCTGGCGCTGGCCAGCCATCAGCATCTCGAAACTGCCTACGAGCAAGGCTTCTTCGACGACCTGATCACGCCCTATCTCGGCCTGGAGCGCGACCAGAACCTGCGGCCGGGCCAGACCATCGACCAGCTGGCGCGGCTGAAAACGGTTTTCGGCCGCGGCGAGACCGCCACCATGACGGCGGGCAACAGCACGCCACTGTCGGACGGCGCGTCGGTGGTGCTGCTGGCCAGCCAGGACTGGGCCGCGGAACGGAACCTGCCGGTGCTCGCCTGGTTCGAGTGGTCCCAGACCGCCGCGGTGGACTACGTGCACGGCGGCGAGGGGCTGCTGATGGCACCGGCCTACGCGGTGCCGAAGATGCTGACCCGGGCCGGGCTGAGCCTGCAGGACTTCGACTTCTATGAGATCCACGAGGCGTTCGCGGCGCAGGTGCTGGCCACCCTCAAGGCCTGGGAGGACCCGATCTTCTGCAAGGAACGGCTCGGCCTGGACGGCCCGCTGGGCTCGATCGACCGATCCAAGCTGAACGTCAACGGCGGGTCGCTGGCCGCCGGGCATCCGTTCGCCGCCACCGGCGGCCGGATCGTGGCCACCCTGGCCAAGCTACTGGCGCAGCGCGGCTCCGGGCGCGGGCTGATCTCGATCTGCGCGGCCGGCGGCCAGGGAGTGGTGGCGATCCTGGAACGCTGAACCGGCGCCGAGCCAGTACGGTGAGTTGGATGGAATCGAACGAATGGTGGCGATCCGCAGTCACCTATCAGCTGTACATCCGCTCATTCGCCGACTCCGACGGCGACGGCCTGGGCGACATCAACGGGATCCGGTCCCGGCTGCCCTATCTGGCCGGGCTGGGCGTGGACGCGATCTGGGTGAACCCCTGGTATCCGTCTCCGCAGCGGGACGGCGGCTATGACGTCGCCGACTACCGGGGCATCGACCCAGCCTTCGGCAGCCTGGATGGCGCCCAGGCGCTGATCGACGAGGCCCATGCCGCCGGGCTGAAGGTGCTGCTGGACATCGTTCCCAACCACACCTCCAGCGACCACACCTGGTTCCAGGCCGCACTTGCCTCGCCCCCGGGTTCCCCGCAGCGGGCCCGGTACTGGTTCCGGCACGGCCGGGGCGTGGACGAGATCGACCCGCCCAACGACTGGCAATCCGTCTTCGGCGGCCCCGCCTGGACCCGGGTGATGGAGGCAGACGGCCAGCCGGGCCAGTGGTACCTGCACCTGTTCGACGTCAGCCAGCCCGATCTGAACTGGGCCAACCCCGAAGTGGTGGCCGAGTTCGAGAGCATCCTGAAGTACTGGTTCGACCGAGGCGCGGACGGCTTCCGGATCGACGTGGCGCACGGACTGGCCAAGGATGCGGAGCTGCCCAGCCTGGGCCAGCCGCCGGCCGAGCAGATCCTCCAGCACATCCACGTCGAGAATCACCCGTACTGGGATCGGCCCGAGGTGCAGCAGATCTACGAAGGCTGGCGCGCGATCGCCGACAGTTACGATCCGCCCAAGGTTTTCGTGGCTGAAGCCTGGGTCGACTCGGCTGACAAGCTGGCTCAGTACCTGCTGCCGACCCGGCTGCACAGTGCCTTCGACTTCGAGTTCATCCGCTCGCCCTGGAACGCCAAGTCACTGCGCACCTTCGCTCAGACCTCCCTGGCCGCACACGACGCCATGGGCGCACCGGTGATGTGGGTGCTGTCCAACCACGACATCACCCGCCATGTCACCCGGCTGGGCCGCGACCAGCCCGGCCCAGCCGGCCCAGCCGCCACCGACGTCCTGCACGCCGAAGGGCCGTCCGACCTCGTGCTCGGCACCCGACGGGCCCGGGCCGCCATCCTGCTCGAACTGGCCCTGCCGGGCGGCGTGTACCTCTATCAGGGCGAAGAACTCGGCCTGGAGGAGGTGCTCGATCTACCCGACGAACTGCGCCAGGACCCGACCTGGGAGCGGTCGGGGCACACCGTCCGCGGACGGGACGGCTCCCGGGTGCCGCTCCCCTGGGCGACGTCTGGCCCGTCCCTGGGCTTCGGCCCGGACACCGGGGCCGCGCCGTGGCTGCCGCAGCCGGCTCATTGGGCCCAGTTGTCGGTACAGGCCGAGGACGGCGACCGTGGTTCGATGCTCTGGTTCTACCGCGAAGCCCTGCGGCTGCGCCACGAACTGCCGCAGCTGGGGGCCGGCGGTGGCCCGATCACCTGGACCGGGGACGAGCCCGACGTCCTGGGGTTCAGCCGCAGCCGGCTCATTGGGCCCAGTTGTCGGTACAGGCCGAGGACGGCGACCGT
>CALMAR010000499.1:15179-19234 GCA_937859855.1 uncultured Kineosporia sp. | reverse complement strand
CCGACCATCCAGCCCAGCCCGCCCAGGGCGCCGCGCCATAGGCCAGCAGATGCGGGATGTGGCCGATGCTCAACTGCTCCAGCACGAAGGGATTCCATTGCGCGGCCAGCGCCGCGATCAGCCGGCCGGGCAGCGGCACCGCGGTCAGCCGGGCCGCACCGATCCCGGCCAGGGTCAGCGCCAGCACAGCCAGCAGCTGGGTCAGCCAGGCGTCCGGCAACAGCTTGGCCAGCACAGCGGTGGCGGCGTCCAGCGGAACCGCGCGGGGCAGCCGGTCACCCAGGCCGAGAGCGTCGTCACCGAGCACTGGGCGGGGCACGCTGACCAAGTCATAGTGCAACGGAAAACCAGGGCGCAGCATCGGGCCCAGGATGACCGCCGCGACGGCAGCCGAAAATACGGCCAGAACCGTTTCGGAGAGCGCGACTCCGGATGCGACCCGAGCAGCCGGCGGCCTGCCCGTGGTCACGGCATCGGGCGCCTGGCTCTGCTGGGCCATCAGCTGCTCGGATTGGCCGGTCAGTGCGCGGCTTCGTGCCAGGAGTGGCCCACACCCACCGACACGTCGAGCGGCACGGTCAGATCCGCGGCGCCGCCCATCGCCGAGCGGACCAGTGCTTCAACCTGATCGCGTTCGCCGGTGGCTACTTCCAGTACCAGTTCGTCGTGCACCTGCAGCAGCATCCGCGACCGCAGCCCCTGACTGCGAAGTGCATGGTCGAGGTCGAGCATGGCCACCTTGACCACGTCCGCTGCCGACCCCTGGATAGGCGCGTTCAAGGCCATCCGCTCGGCCATCTCCCGGCGCTGGCGGTTGTCGCTGGTCAGGTCGGGCAGGTAGCGACGGCGGCCCAGAATAGTCTCCGTGTAACCGGTCTTGCGCGCTTCGCCGACCACGCCGCGCAGGTAGTCGCGGACGCCGCCGAAGCGCTCGAAGTATTCGTCCATCAGGCCGCGCGCTTCCTCGGCGCTGATGTTGAGCTGCCGGGACAGGCCGAACGCCGACAGACCGTAGGCCAGCCCGTACGACATCGCCTTGATCTTGGAGCGCATGGCCGCGGTGACGTCGGCCGCCGCGACGCCGAACACCCGGCCACCGACGAAACTGTGTAGGTCCTCCCCCGAGCGGAACGCCTCGGTCAGGCCCGCGTCAGCCGACAGATGGGCCATGATCCGCATCTCGATCTGCGAGTAGTCCGCGGTCAGCAGACAGTCGTAATCGGTTCCGACGACGAACGTTTCGCGGATCCGGCGGCCCTCGTCGGTACGGATCGGGATGTTCTGCAGATTCGGGTCCATGCTCGACAACCGGCCGGTGGCGGCGATGGTCTGCTGGTAGGTGGTGTGGATCCGGCCGTCGTCCGCGATCGACTTGAGCAGGCCCTCGACGGTCTGCCGGAGCCTGGACGCATCCCGGTGCCGGAGCAGATGCAGCAGGAACGGGTGCTCGGTCTTGGCATACAACTCGGCCAGCGCGTCGGCGTCGGTGGTGTATCCGGTCTTGGTCCGCTTGGTCTTGGGCATGCCCAGCTCGTCGAACAGCACGACCTGCAGCTGCTTGGGTGAGCCCAGATTGATCTCCTGGCCGATGGTGTCGAAGGCCTGCTTGGCCGACTGCGCCACCTCGCCGGCGAAATACCCCTCCAGATCGCTCAGCCCGGCGACGTCGATGGCGATGCCCGCGTGTTCCATCCGCTGCAGCACCGGGATCAGTGGCAGCTCGACCTGCTCCAGCAGCTTGGTCCCGTTCCGCGCCGACAGCTCGGGGCGCAACGCCTGCCACAGGTCGGTGATGGCTCCCGCCCGGATCATCGCCACGTCGGCCTCGTCGGCGCCATCCCCGGTGTCGAGGGTGAGCTGGCCGTTGTCCTCGGTCTGGGCCCGCAGTTCACGGCGCAGATGCCGCAGGGTGAGGTCGCCGAGATCGTAGCTGCGCTGGTCAGGCAGAATCAGGTAGGCCGCCATGGCGGTGTCGCCGCTCAGGCCCTGCACCGGCAGGCCCCGGTCGGCCAGGGCGATGATCGGGCCCTTGGCGTCGTGCATGATCTTCGGCCGGTCCGGGTCGGCCAGCCAGTCAGCGATCGCCCGCTCAGCCTGCTCGTCGGCGTCCATCAGATCGATGTACGCCGCAGGCGCACCGTCCCCCGGCAGGGCGATCGCGATCCCGCGGGCATCGCCGTGCCCGGCCTGCCAGGAACCGACCACGTAGACCCCGGCCTCACCCTGAGCGTGCTGAGCCAGCCAATGGCCGACCTCGGCGCCGCTCAGCCGGCTGGTGACCAGATCGAAACCGCCTTCGGCCTCGGGCTCGGGCGCGCTCAGGGTGGAGAACAGCCGGTCGCGCAGCACCCGGAACTCCAGGCCGTCGAAGACCCGGTGCACCTCGTCCCGGTCCCAATTGCCCAGCCGCAGGTCACTGGGGTGCAGAGGCAGATCCAGGTCGCGGATCAGGCCGTTGACCTGACGGTTGACGATCACCTGGGACAGGTTCTCGCGCAGGCTCTGGCCGGCCTTGCCCTTGATCTGGTCGACGTTGGCCACCACGCCGTCCAGGCCGTCGAATTGCATCAGCCATTTGGCCGCCGTCTTCGGGCCGACCCCAGGCACGCCGGGGAGGTTGTCACTGGTCTCCCCCACCATCGCCGCGATGTCGGGATAGCGCTGCGGGGGCACGCCGTAGCGCTCGACCACCGCGTCCGGCGTCATCCGGGCCAGGTCGGACACGCCCTTGCGCGGGTAGAGAAGAGTCACGTTGGCGGTGACCAGTTGCAGACAGTCCCGGTCCCCGCTGCAGATCAGCACCTCGAAGCCCTCAGCACCGGCCTGGGTGGCCAGGGTGGCGATGATGTCATCCGCTTCGAAGCCCTCGAGCTCCAGCATCGGTACCTTGAGCGCGCTCAGCACCTCCTTGATCAGCGCCACCTGGCCGGAGAACTCAGCTGGGGACGAGCTGCGATTGGCCTTGTAGTCGGCGTAGGTGTCACTGCGGAAGGTCTTCCGGGAGACGTCGAACGCGACCGCCACGTGGTCGGGAGCCTCGTCGCGCAGCACGTTGATCAGCATCGAGGTGAAGCCGTAAACAGCGTTGGTGACCTGACCGGTGGTGGTGCTGAAGTTCTCCACCGGCAGAGCGAAGAAGGCGCGGTAGGCCAGTGAGTGCCCGTCGACCAGCAGCAGCCGGGGACGCGGGCCCGTCTTGTCGTTGGTGTTCGCGTCCGGGCCGAGATCGAGATCACCGATCGGGTCGATCGCTGGATCGATGATGTCGAAGGCGGGGCTGGCCGGCCCCGATGCGTCTGCCTGGCTCACACCTGCCACCCTAGGGCGGATGCCGGACAATCACGCTCCCAGCACCGATCAGAGCTCTGACCATTTCGCTGGACTCACGGATGCCGTCAGTCAGGCGGCTCTGATCGAGAAGATGGGTATCCAGGTCACCGAGGCATCGCCGGAACGAGTGGTGGGCACCATGCCGGTGGAGGGCAACACCCAGCCCTACGGCCTGCTGCACGGCGGCGCGTCCTGCGTGCTGGCCGAAACTCTCGGCTCAGTCGGTTCGGTCCTGCACGCCTCGACCTTGGGCAAGACCGCGGTGGGAATTGAAATCAGCGCCACCCATCACCGGGCGGCGTCCTCGGGCGTGGTCACCGGCGTCGCCACGGCAATTCACACCGGCGGCACCCTGGTCAGCTACGAGATCCTGATCACTGATGAGCATGACCGCCGGATCTGCACCGCCCGGCTGACCTGCCTGCTGCGGGCCGCCCCGCCCCGTAGCTGAGCAGTCCGGCGGCTCAGGCCAGCCGGGGCTGCTCGCCGGTGATCGGGCCATCAACCCGGACCGGCGGCGGGACCCCCGAACCCGCTGGGCCCGTCGGAGACGGCCGGTAGACCGTCAGGCGGGCCTTGGCCCGCAGTGAACGGCGCCGCGAGATCAGGTCGTCCAGCGCGCTCCGGCTGGACGGGCCAGCCAGCCGCCGTCGCAGCATCGATGGGCTGACGCTGCGATGAACGGTGATCGGAGCGAAGCCCAGCCGGGCGAAGAAGAGGTGGGT
>CALMAR010000499.1:0-15136 GCA_937859855.1 uncultured Kineosporia sp. | reverse complement strand
GCTGGCCACATGGCCCAGCATGGCGCGGGCAACTCCGTGCCGGCGGTGCTCGCGGGAGACATACAACTGCTCGATGCACAGTTCGGCCGCCTCCGTCATGATCGCGATCGACGGCTGACGAATGATCATGAACCCGGCGGCCTGGCCGTCGCGCCGGGCCAGCACCACCTCGGCCTGCCCGCGACGCAAGGCCATGGTCAGACGGGGCCGCAACTGTTCGGCGGATGGGGACGGGCGGCCCAGCCGGAGCACCTCATAGCGTCCTTGCGACCAGAGCGCGAGGACGTCGTCCAGATCGTCCAGGCTGGCCCGGGACACCTCGATCGCCAGGCGGGACATCGTTGGCGGCCTCCATGGCGAAAACGAAAAGCGGCTATCCCTGGTCCGTTGCGTGCTCATGCTGGCGGTTATCACTGGCGGTGTCCATGCCTGCGAGCGCACCGCCCAGCCAGTGTCCGGCGATCAGCCGCCGAGGTACGCGTTGATCACTTCTTCGTCGTGCAGCAGGTCCCGAGCCAGTCCCTCGGTCTTCAGCTGGCCGGTTTCCAGCACATAGGCGTAATCGCCGATCCGCAGCGCGGCCAGCGCGTTCTGTTCCACCACCATCACCGTGGTGCCCTGATCGCGGATGGTCCGGATAGTGTCGAAGATCAGGTCGACCAGCACCGGAGCCAGCCCCATCGAGGGCTCGTCCAGCAGTAATAACGTGGGCTGGCCCATCAGCGCCCGGCCGACCGCCAGCATCTGCTGCTCGCCACCGGACATGGTGCCGGCCTTCTGCTGGATCCTCTCCTTCAGCCGGGGGAACAGGTCGAGCACCCGATCCTTGTCCGCGGCGATGCCGTCCCTGTCCGAGCGCAGAAACGCACCGAGTTCGAGGTTCTCCTCCACCGTCATCCGGGGAAAGATCCGGCGTCCTTCAGGTGATTGGCAGATGCCGGCCGCCACGACCCGATGCCCGGGCATTCCGTTGATGGCCTGTCCCTTGAAGACGATTGATCCCTGCTTGGGCCTGATTAGACCGGAGATGGTGCGCAGAGTGGTCGACTTGCCGGCCCCGTTCGACCCGATCAGCGCGACGATCTCGCCGGGCTTGACCTGGAGCGATACGCCGTGGACGGCGGCGATATTGCCGTACGAGACGTGCAGGTCCTGGATGGACAACAGATCCTCACCGGTGCGGCGGCCGGTCAGCGCAGGTGTCGACGTCGTGCTCACAGCTGCACCCCGTAACCCTCGGTCCCGGTCTTGCCCAGATAGGCCTCGATCACCCGCGGGTTCTCCCGGATCTCCTGGGGCAGCCCCTCAGCGATCTTCTGGCCTTGGTCGAGCACCGTCACTCGCTCGCTGACCTGCATGACCACACTCATGTCGTGCTCGATCAGCAGCACGGACACGTCGTAGTCGGTGCGCACCCTGCGCACGAACTCCACGAACTGGGCCGACTCCTGCGGGTTCATCCCGGCCGTCGGCTCATCCAGCAGCAGCACCCTGGGCCGCAGTGCCAGCGCCCGGGCCACTTCCAACCGGCGCTGGTCACCATAGGAGAGATTGCGGGCGTAGTTGTCCGCCACCTTGCCGATGCCGACGTAATCGAGCAGTTCCCGGGCGAACTCGCGGCCCTCGCGTTCCTCCCGGCGCTGCCGGGGCGTGCGCAGCACCGTGTTGATGATGCCCGAGTGCATATGCGAGTGCATGGCGACCAGCACGTTCTCCTCGGCCGTCATCAGATTGAACAGGCGGATGTTCTGGAACGTGCGGGCCAGCCCCAGCGAGGCGATCTTGTGAACCGGCAGCGAGGTGACGTCGCGGCCATTCATGATCACCCGGCCCAGGGTGGGCCGGTACAGGCCGGTGAGCACATTGAAGAAGGTGGTCTTACCCGCGCCGTTAGGCCCGATCAGGCTGACCACTGAGCGATCCGGGACGGTGAAGCTGACGTCGTCGACGGCGGTCAACCCTCCGAATCGGATGGTGATCCGCTCAGCGTTGATCCGGGCGGCCGCTGCCGTATCCAGCCTGCCCGTGGCCGGGTGGCCGATGGTCATACCGGATCCCCTTCCAGGTCAGCTCCGACGGCTTCGAGTTCGGTGCGGCCAGGTTCCTGCATCACTTGCCGGGTCCGGATCTCCGGGATCAGCCCCTCTCGGCGGAAGAGCATCATCAGCACCAGGATGGCACCGAAGATCAGAAAGTTGTATGACGGGAAGCTGATGTTGGTACCGAAGGCGTCGTTGAAGGTGTCGCCGAACTCCTTCAGACCGGTGCTGTTGATCCAGGCCAGCGCCACCGCGCCGACGGTCACCCCCCAGACGTTGCCCATCCCGCCCAGGACGACCATGGCCAGCAGGGTGATCGAGACCGAGAAGTTGAAGCGGCTGGGGATCACCGCGCCGATGTGCGTGGCGAAGGCGACCCCGCCCAGGCCGCCGGCGAACGCGCCGACCGCGTAGGCCGACAGCTTGATCCGCATCAGCGGCACGCCCATCATGCTGGCGGCCAGTTCGTCCTCGCGGATGGCCAGCCAGGCCCGGCCCAGCCGTCCCTCCCGGATCCGTAGCGACACGAAGATGCACAGGCCGGCCAGCAACGCGTAGACCAGGAACTTGTAGGGCAGGTCGAAGGCCAGTAGCCGGTCCGGCACGCCCGGTATCCAGCGGAACGGGCCGGTGCCGATGTTGTCCACCGGGGTGATCCCGCGCGGGCCGTTGCTCAGGTTGAAGCCGAAGATGTTATCCGCGTTGTAGAAGAACTGCGGGATGATCTCGCCGAAACCCAGGGTGACAATGGCCAGGTAGTCGCTCTTCAGGCGCAGGGTGGGAGCGCCGATCAGGACGCCGCAGAACGCACAGAACAACCCGGCCAGGGGCAGCACCAGCCAGAAGTTGATGTGGATGCCTCGATCCTGGCCGGGCGGGGAGTTACCGAAGATGCTGATCTTGACCTGATCGAAGAACGGAGACATGATCCAACCGGCTACGTACCCGCCGATTGCCCAGAACGCCACGTAGCCGAGGTCGAGCAGGCCGGCGTAACCGACCACCACGTTCAGTCCGAGGGCGAAGATGACCCAGATCACGGCCTCGTTGACGGCCGAGTTGGGAAGCCAGTCCTGGAAGAAGGACTGCATGCTCTCCGACGACTCGGGCAGGATCCAGCGATAGAGCACGAACAGCGCGATCACCACGATCAGCGAGCCGAGCGGCCAGGCCCGGGACGGCCGGCCGTACACCCGTTCCGGAGAGGCGGCGATCTCTTCCGCGGCCGGCGCCGGAGCTTGTGGGGTCGTGGTCATCTCACACCTTCTCCGTCGTCGGCGAACCGAGGATGCCCTCGGGCTTGAACACCATCAGGGCGATCAGGATGGTGAACACCACCGTCTGGGACCACTTCTGGCCGAACAGCAGGCTGTCGTTGATGCTCTGGACGATGCCGATCAGGAACCCGCCCAGCACGGCCCCGGTGAGGTTGCCGATGCCGCCCAGCACCGCCGCCGTGAACGCGATCAGGCCCAGCTGGAAGCCCAGGTTGTACGACGTGGTACCCACCGACTCGAGGTAGAGCAGACCGGCTGCTCCGGCCATCGCGCCACCGAGGGCGAAGGTGAACGAGATGGTCCGGTCGACGTCGATGCCCATCAACCGGGCGGCGTCCTGGTCCTGGGCGGTGGCCCGCATGGCCTTGCCGGCCCGCGTCTCCTGGACGATGTAGGTCATCGCCAGCAGCAGCGGGATGGTCACCCCGACCACGATGATCGTCGACCAGTTGACGTTGACGTTGCCCACACTGAAGCCCCGGCTACCGATCACCGTGGGCCACTGCTTGGGCGCCGACCCAGACATGAAGGACTGCTGGCCGAACCACTGGTAGATGAAGCTCAGCCCCACCGCGGTGATCAAGGGGGCCAGCTTGGGCGCTCGCCGCAACCGGCGGTAGGCCACCCGTTCGGCGGCCACGTTGAGCGCTCCGGCCGCCACCATCGCCACCGCCAACGCGATCAGCACCGCCAGCACGGCACTGCCGGTGAGCGTGCCGGCGCCCAGCCAGGTCACGGCGACGATGCCGCTCACCACCGTGGCCAGCATGAACAGGTCACCGTGGGAGAAGTTGATCAACTCGATGATCCCGTAGACCAGGGTGTAGCCCAGGGCGATCAGGGCGTAGAGGGCCCCTTGGTTCACTCCGGTCAGGAACGCCTCAATGAATCTGGACGGGCTGTTGATGAACTTGATCAGCATCCACAGGCCGGCCAGGCCCAGCAGGACGAAGCCCAGGACCGGGACCACGAGGTCTGAGGTTGCCCGGGGCGGTTTCGCCTCTGCTGTTTCGACTACCGCTTGTGCCATCCGCCGGACGCCTCCTTGACTTGGCGGGCATCAGCACACCCGCAACCGCCGTGCACTTCTGCAGGATCACACTGGCGGCGGGCGCCCCCCCACCCCCCCCTACCCCCCCCCCCCCCGCCAGATGGCCTTGCTCGATGGCCTTGCTCGATCCGGGAAGCCAGTAGGCAACGGCCGGTCACCAGCGGGCCGGGCCGCCCGCCGGTCAGCTGACCGGCTGGGCCTTGAGGAACGTCTCGGCGCCACCCTTGACCAGCTCGATGGAGATGTCTTTGGCGCTGACGTCTCCGCTCTGCGGGTCGATCTTGATGTCCTTGCCCAGCACGGCATCCGAAGCTGGGATGTCGATGCCCGCGCCTTCGAACACCTGATCACGCACGCCCTTGCGGGTGCCGTCGGAGTTGGCGATCGCCTTCAGGATCACCTGCATGGCCTGCACCCCGTACAGGGCGTAGGACGCGGCCGGGTCGCTGCCGTACTTCGCTTTGTAGGCATCCAGGAACTTGGCCCCCGGACCGCCAGCGGCTCTGAGCGGCTCCAGGGACAGGCCGGCGAAGCTGAGATTCACACCAGCCGACTCCGGCTGCTTCAGGAATGCCGGATAGCCGGTCCAGCCGTCGGGGGCCATGAACTTCACGGCGCCGTCGTTCTTGCCCAGCACAGCTACCTTGTCCTTGATCAGCTGACCGCCGTTGGAGTCGTAGACCCCGCCGACGAACATCGCGTCCGCCCCCGATGCCTTGATCTTCTGCATCAGCGAGGTGTAGTTGGGCTGCTTCTTGTCGTACGGCTCGTTGGCGACGACGGTGAGGCCGATCTCCTTGGCGTGCTGCTGGAACAGGTTGGCCACGCCCTGCCCGTAGGTGTCGTTGTCGTTCAGGATGTAGACCTTCTGTACCTTCAGGTCGTTCTTCATGAAATCCGCGTCGGCGATGCCCTGGTAATCGTCGGTGGTGACGACGCGGGCGTAGTTCCGCTTGCCGGATGGGTAGTACTTGTCCGGTTCGCCGGCCTCGAACTTCTTCGTCAGGCCGATGTTGGTGTTCGCGTGGGACACCATCAGCATCGGGCCGGACGGGTCCTGGTTCAGCACCGGCACCTGGATCTTGGCGCAGCCGGAGTTGAAGGTGCCCATTACGGCGACCTCGTCCTTGGTGGCCACATGCTCCTGGGCGTTGGCCGCGCAGGTCGCGTCGTCCCACTGTCCGGCCGCCGCCGTGGAGTCGTCGTAGACCTTCAGCTTGATGTTGTACTTACCGGCCTTGTTGCCCTGCTGGTCCAGGTAGAGCTTGATGGCGTTGATCGTCGAGTCCGAGGAGTCCTTCGACGCGCCCTGCATTGGCAGGTCGGTGGAGACGATCAAAGTCTTGCCTCCGCCACCGGAGCCTCCACTGCTGTCGCTGCCACCGCACGCCGCGACGGCAAGCGACGCCACCGCGATAACGGCCATCGCCCGAAGCGGTCTCACCATGTTCTACCTCTTCCCGCTGGCCTAGGCCGGATGCCCAGAGTCCTGATGGCGCGTGAAACTACCATCCTCAAGTTGCACCAATGACCGATGAGATGCCGCTCAAGGTCAAGGCTCGGCAACAATTCTTCCAGTCAGGGGCGGGTTGGAGCGTTTAAGCCCGTTTCAATGGTCGTTACCCGAAACAAGCCCGCGCACGGGCCGATCGGGGCAGGAGGCACTCGGGCCTGCCCCGGCCCGCAGCTGGCGCGCTGTTCAGCTGTCCTGGCCGGAGGCGATCACGGCCGAGGCGACTTCCTTCATCGTCAGCCGCTTGTCCATGGAGGTCTTCTGGATCCACCGGAACGCTTCGGGCTCGCTCAGACCGTACTTGCTCTGCAGCAGGCCCTTCGCCCGGTCCACCAGCTTGCGGATCTCGAATCGCTCGGCCAGGTCAGCGACCTCGGCCTCCAGGGCGGACAGTTCACTGGCCCGGCTGGCGGCGATCTCCAGAGCCGGGACCAGATCGGCAGCGGTGAACGGCTTCACCACGTAGGCCATCGCCCCGGCGTCGCGGGCTCGTTCGACCAATTCCCGCTGGGAGAACGCGGTCAGCAAGACGACCGGAGCGATCTTGGCCGACACGATCCGCTCGGCGGCTGAAATTCCATCCAGAACGGGCATTTTGATGTCCATCACGACCAGGTCGGGCTTGAGCTGCTCCGCCAGCCGGACCGCTTCCTCCCCGTCGCCGGCCTCGCCGGTCACCGAGTACCCCGACTCGGTCAGCATCTCGACGATGTCCAGCCGGATCAGCGGCTCGTCCTCGGCCACCAGAATCGTCTTACGGCCTGAGGACGCCGGCGCAGCCTCAGCCGGCGCATCCTCATTGGCAGTCGCAGCAGCGCCGCCGGTCACAGGAGCGACCTCGGCGGCAGCAGCGTCCGCGACGTCAGGGGTCTCGCCAGCAGTCATGGGTCCAGCGTAACGAGCGCGGGCCGACTATCCGCCACGTCATCGTCGAATGGCGTTAGGCTCACATCCGGCCGTCTCTGGCCGGGTTGGTGGAATCGGCAGACACAGCGCACTCAAAATGCGCCGCCCGCAAGGGCATGGGGGTTCAAGTCCCCCACCCGGCACGCTGCTCGCCTGAGCTGACCGATTGGAACCGGATCAGGTTTCCTGACGTTAACGGTGCCGGCCCATCGGTGAGCGGGGCGACGCCGTAGACCCCTCCCCTGCGTCCAGCGAGGTCGCTGGGCGCCCATTGACGGCTCCGGTTCATTTATCTAACCTCCTAGGTAAATAACCCAATCGGAGGGACGGATGATCGAGTTCTCACTCGAGAGCAGGTCCGGGCTGGCGCCATACCTGCAGCTGGTGCACCAGGTCCGCCAGGCGCTCCGGCTCGGGACCCTGACCGAGGGTGATCAGCTGCCCACGGTCAGGGAGGTGGTGGGCCAGCTGGCGATCAACCCGAACACCGTGCTCAAGGCGTACCGGGAGCTGGAGCGCGAGGGATTGGTCCGGGCCCGGCCGGGGGTAGGCACCTTCGCCACCGGAGCGCTGGGGGTTTCATCCCCAGCGACGCGAGAACCGTTGCGGCGCGCGGTGTCCCGCTGGGTCGCCCAGGCGCGGCGGGCGGGTCTGGACGACGAAAGCATCGAGGCGCTGTTCGCCGATGCGCTGCGGTCACGGGACGAGGGGGTGGCATGAACGGACCGATGATCCGCACGGCGGCTCTGGGTAAACGATACGGCGGCCGATGGAGCAAGCGCTGGGCCCTGGCGGACTGCACCCTGGAGATCCCGGCCGCAGTGGTGTGCGGGCTGGTCGGGCCGAACGGCGCCGGCAAGAGCACGCTGCTGAACCTGGCCGCCGGCCTGCTGCGGCCGACCACCGGCACGATCGAAGTCTGCGGTGCCGTACCCGGGCGGGGCACTGCTCAGCTGGCGAAGGTCGGCTTCGTCGCCCAGGACACGCCGGTGTACCCGTCGCTCAGCGTGCGGGATCACCTGGCCCTGGGCGCGCGGCTGAACCCGGGCTGGGATGACGGGCTGGCGCAGGCACGGCTGCGGGCACTGGGTCTGGATCCGGCGCAGCGGGCGGGCCGGCTGTCCGGCGGGCAGCGGGCACAGCTGGCGCTCATGCTCGGGCTGGCCAAACGCCCGGAGGTGCTGATCCTCGACGAGCCGGTGGCCAGCCTCGACCCCCTCGCGCGGCGGGACTTCCTGCAGGTGCTGATGGCGGCGGTCGCCGAGGACGGGGTGAGCGTGGTGCTGTCTTCGCACGTGGTGTCCGACCTGGAGCGGGTGTGTGATCACGTGGTCGTGCTGACCCAGGCGCAGGTCCGGCTGACGGGTGCGGTGGAGGACCTGGTGGCCACTCACGTCCGGCTGACCGGGCCGCGGCGGGACGCGAGCCTGCCATCCGGCCAGCAGGTGATCCGGGCGAGCCATACCGACCGGCAGACGACGGTGGTGGTCCGGACCGAAGGCCCGATCCTCGATCCCTCCTGGACGGTGGCCCCGCTCGGACTGGAAGACATCGTGTTGCTGTACATGGAGGAGTCCGATCCGGCGGACCCGAGCGCGCGCACGGACCTGGCCGTGATCCGGTGATCTGGCTGAGCTGGCGGCAGTTCCGCCTCCAGGGTGCCACCGTGTTCGCCGCCGTCGCCGGTGCGGTCGTGGTGCTGGCCCTGACCGGGCCGCAACTGTCACACCGGATCGGAAGAAGCGCCGCAGCCTTCGACCTGCTGACCGGCGCCGACCGGTTCCTGTTCTGGACCGGCATCGTCGTGCTCGCCGTCCTGCCCTCAGTACTGGGCGCCTTCTGGGGTGCCCCGCTGATCGCCCGTGAACTCGAGTACGGCACCCAGCGCCTGGCCTGGACCCAGACCATCACCCGCACCCGCTGGCTGGGCTCCCGGCTCGGGCTGGTCCTGGCGTCTGGGGCGTTCCTGTCCGGGGTGCTGACCTGGGCGGTCACCTGGTGGGCCGGGGCCGCGGACAGTGCGGTGAGCGCCACCCGGGGAAGCCTTCCGGGAAGGCTGACGCCGGTGAGCTTCGCCATGCGCGGCGTGGTCCCGGCCGCCACGGTCGTATTCGCGATCGCGCTCGGAGTGGCCGTCGGCGCCGTCCTGCGTCGTTCGCTGCCTGCCATGGCGGTGACCATGGCACTGGTGGTGGCCGCACAGATCGCGGTGCCGGTCTGGTTGCGTCCCCATCTCCTGCCACCGGTCACTCAGACGGCCGAGATCACGCCGAACACGATCGACAGCATCTCGGTGCCGCCGGACGGTGGCAGACCGGCGATCACCGTGCACACGGCCAACCGGGGCGACTGGATCCTGTCCAACCACACGGTGGATCGGGACGGACGGGTCGTGCCTGCGCCGGCCTGGATGGCGGGCTGCGGTCCTGGCCTGGTCCGTGGCCCGGTCCGTGCCACCGCCTCGGCGCCGGGCGCCACCGGCGACCGGTGCTTGGACCGCCTGCTCGCCGCCGGCTACCGGCAGCAGGTGGTCTACCAGCCGACCGGCCGGTTCTGGCCGCTGCAGTTCGCCGAAAGCGCACTGTGGCTGCTGGCCGGTGCGCTACTGACCGGCGCAAGCTTCGTCTGGCTCAACCGCCGCCTGGTCTGAAGAACCTCAGCTGCCGGTCTCGCGCTTACGCCGGTAGGCCGGAGCCACACCAGCCACCGCATCCCCCATCCGATGAACCCGCATCGCGTTCAGCGAACCGGGGATGCCGGGCGGCGAACCGGCCGCGATCACCACCAGTTCGCCCGGCTGGCATCGGCCGACCTCGAGCAGCAACTGGTCGACCTGCATCACCATCTCGTCGGTGTGCTCGACCATCTCAGTCAGGAACGTCTCGACGCCCCATAGCAGGGTCAGTTGCGAGCGCACCGCCGGGTCGGGGGTGAAGGCCAGCAGCGGGATCTCCGAGCGCAACCGGGCCATCCGCCGGGCTGAATCGCCGGACTGGGTGAAGGTGACCAGATACTTGACCCCGATCAGGCCGCCGACCATGGCCGCGGCCAAGGTCACCGCTCCCCCGGTGGTCGAGGGCCGGGTACCCAGCGGCGGAATCCGTTCCAGGCCATGGGCTTCGGTGCTCTCGATGATCCGGGCCATGGTCTGCACGGCTTCCAGGGCGAACGCACCGACGCTGGTCTCCCCGGACAGCATGATCGCGTCCGCGCCGTCCAGCACCGCGTTGGCGCAGTCCGATGCCTCGGCCCGGGTCGGCCGGGGCATGGTGATCATGCTCTCCAGCACCTGGGTGGCCACGATCACCGGCTTGGCCAGCCGGCGGGCCAGCGAGACCGCCTGTTTCTGCACGATCGGCACGTCCTCTAGCGGAAGCTCCACCCCCAGGTCTCCGCGAGCGACCATGATGCCATCGGCCGATCGCACGATCTCCTCGAGATTGTCCACGGCCTGCGGCTTTTCGATCTTGGCGATCACCGGCAGCCGGACGCCTTCAGCGGCCATCACCCGGCGCACGTCCTCGATGTCGGACGACGACCGCACGAACGACAATGCGATCATGTCGGCCCGCAGGTGCAGGGCCCAGCGCAGGTCAGCCTCGTCCTTGGCCGACAGGGCGGGCACGCTGATCGCGGCGCCGGGCAGGTTCAGGCCCTTGTTGTTGGAGACGATCCCGCCAATCTCCACGGTGGTCACCACGTCGCCGCCGATCACGGCCGACACCCGGAGGCTGATCTTGCCGTCGTCCACCAGGATCTGGTCGCCCGCAGAAACGTCGCCGGGCAGTCCCTTGTACGTGGTCGAACAGCGGTGAACGTCGCCGGCCACCTCGTCCACGGTGATGGTGAAGCTGGCGCCGTTGATCAGGTTGACCGGCCCCTCAGCGAACCGGCCGAGCCGGATCTTCGGGCCCTGCAGATCGACCAGCACGCCCACCGCACGGCCGGTCCGATCGGACGCGGCCCGGATCTCCGCGTACGTCTTCTCATGCTCGGCGTAGCTGCCGTGACTGAGGTTGAGGCGGGCGACGTCCATCCCCGCCTCGACGAACTCCACCAACCGGCCCGATGTCGATGGGCCCATGGTGCACACCATTTTCGCGCGCCGCATTTGGCCGACCCTACTGGATGAGCGTGCTGCTCATGGCGTGCGGTTCGGGTTGCGAGCGGATCGCTAAGGAACGGTGAGCGGGCGCGCGGTTGGAGGGATGGCGACGGGCAGACTGGTCGAGCCGGACAACCACTGATCCACCGCCGCCGCACACGATCGTCCTTCGGCGATGGCCCACACGATCAGCGACTGGCCTCGCCCGGCGTCACCGGCGACGAACACTCCCGGGACGCTGCTCATGTACTGATGATCGCGGGCGATGTTGCCCCGGGCATCCAAGGCCACATCCAGTTGCGGGATCAGCGCTCCTTGCTCCGGGCCGGTGAAACCCATTGCCAGCAGGACCAATTGGGCTGGGAGGTCACGTTCGCTGCCCGGAACCGGTGCGAACCGGCCGTCCTTGAACTCGACGTCGATCAGCCGCAGGGCCCGGACCCGCCCGTTCTCGTCCCCGAGGAACTCCTGGGTACTGACGGCGTAGACCCGGTCTCCGCCCTCCTCGTGGGCCGAAGACACCCGATAGGTCATCGGATACGTGGGCCAGGGCTGGCTGCTGGGCCGCTCATCCGAGGGCCGGGGCATGATCTCGAGCTGGGTGACCGAGCGGGCGCCCTGGCGCAGCGCCGTCCCCAGGCAGTCGGCTCCGGTATCACCGCCGCCGATGATCACCACGTCGAGGCCCGCGGAGCTGGGCTGATCCGGGACGTCGTCGCCGTGCGAGACCCGGTTGGACGGCGGCAGATACTCCATCGCCTGCAGGATCCCACCGAATTCCCGCCCGGGGATGGGCAGTTCGCGGGCCGCGGTGGCGCCGATCGCGAGCACGACCGCGTCGTACCGGTCGCGCAACTGCTGGCCGGTCAGGTCGGTGCCGGCGTTGACGCCGGGTCGCAACCGAGTGCCCTCGGCCTCCATCTGGGCCAGCCGCCGGTCCAGGTGCCGCTTCTCCATCTTGAACTCGGGGATGCCGTACCGCAGCAGGCCCCCGATCCGATCGGCCCGCTCATAGACCGCCACGGTATGACCGGCCCGGGTCAGCTGCTGGGCGGTGGCCAGGCCGGATGGTCCCGAACCGATCACCGCGACGGTCTTGCCGGTCAGCCGGTCGGGAGGCAGCGGAACGACCCAGCCGTTCTCCCACGCCTTCTCGATCGTGCTGACCTCGACCTGCTTGATCGTCACCGGCGGCTGGTTGATTCCCAGCACGCAGGCGGTCTCGCACGGCGCCGGGCACAGCTTGCCGGTGAACTCGGGGAAGTTGTTGGTGGCGTGGAGCCGCTCGATCGCCTCCTGCCAGTCCCCGCGCCAGGTCAGGTCGTTCCACTCCGGGATCAGATTTCCCAGCGGGCAACCGTTGTGGCAGAACGGGATCCCGCAGTCCATGCAGCGCCCGGCCTGCCGCTGAAGCATCTGCTCGTCGGTCGGCTGATAGACCTCTTTCCAGTCCATCAGCCGGAGCGGAACCGGCCGGCGGGTCGGCAGTTCGCGGTCCCGGTTGGTCAGGAACCCCTTCGGATCACCCACGAGCTGCCTCCATGATCCGGGCCCACACCTCGTCGCCGTCGAGGTCGAGGCCCTGCGCCTGAGCGTCGTCGCGGACCTGCATCACCCGGGCGTAGTCCCTCGGCAACACCTTGGTGAATCTGGCCCGGCCCGCGCCCCAGTCCTGCAGAAGTCGCCCGGCGACCACGGATTCGGTGAGTTCCCGGTGCCGGGAGATCAGGTCGTGCAGCTGACCAGCGCTCTCGTCGTCCAGTGGCAGCAGGTCGACCAGTTCGGTGTTGACCCGGTGCGGGCGCAGATCGAGCACGTAGGCGACCCCGCCCGACATCCCGGCCGCGAAGTTGCGGCCGGTCCGGCCCAGCACCACCACCGTGCCGCCGGTCATGTACTCGCAGCCGTGATCGCCGACACCTTCGGTGACGACGGTGGCGCCGGAGTTGCGGACACAGAACCGTTCCCCGACCTGCCCGCGCAGGAACAGGTTTCCCGAGGTCGCGCCGTAGCCGATGGTGTTGCCCGCGATGATGTTCTGCTCGGCCGGGAACCCGGCGCGGCGGTCCGGCCGGATCACGACGGTGCCGCCGGAGAGGCCCTTGGCCACGTAGTCGTTGGCGTCCCCCAGCAGCCGCAGCGTGATACCCCGGGGCAGGAACGCGCCGAAGGACTGGCCCGCCGACCCGGTCAGGGTGATGTCGATGGTGTCACCGGGGAGGCCGTCCTCGCCGAAGCGTCTGGTCACCTCGTGCCCGAGCATGGTGCCCACGGTGCGGTTGACGTTGCGCACCGGCAGTTCGATCCGGACCGGCTCACCCCGCTCGAGCGCATCGGCCGACATCTCGATCAGCGAATGGTCCAGCGCCTTCTCCAGGCCGTGATCCTGCCCGGTGGTGTTGTGCAGGGCGCCGCCGAAGGGATTCTCCGGGACGGCCAGGATCGGGCTGATGTCCAGGCCCGAAGCCTTCCAGTGCTCGATCGCGCCCGACGTGTCCAGCATCCCGACCTGGCCGATCGCCTCGTCCAAAGTGCGGAACCCGAGTGCCGCCAGATGTTCCCGGACCTCCTCGGCGATGTACTCGAAGAACGTCTGGACGAATTCGGGCTGGCCGCTGAACCGCTGCCGCAGTTCCGGATTCTGGGTAGCCACCCCGACCGGGCACGTGTCCAGATGGCAGACCCGCATCATGATGCAGCCGGACACCACCAGGGGCGCGGTGGCGAACCCGAACTCCTCGGCACCGAGCAGGGCCGCCACCACGACGTCCCGGCCGGTCTTCAGCTGGCCATCGGCCTGCACCACGATCCGGTCCCGGAGCCCGTTCAGCAGCAGGGTCTGCTGGGTCTCGGCCAGGCCGAGCTCCCACGGCGTGCCCGCGTGCTTGAGCGATGTCAGGGGCGCGGCGCCGGTGCCGCCGTCGTGCCCGGAGATCAGCACCACGTCGGCGTGGGCCTTGCTCACCCCGGCCGCGACTGTGCCCACGCCGACCTCAGCGACCAGCTTGACGTGGACCCGGGCCGAGGGGTTGGAGTTCTTCAGATCGTGGATCAGCTGCGCCAGATCCTCGATCGAGTAGATGTCGTGGTGCGGCGGCGGTGAGATCAGGCCGACGCCCGGCGTCGAGTGCCGGGTCCGGGCGATCCACGGGTAGACCTTCGGCCCGGGCAGCTGTCCCCCCTCGCCCGGCTTGGCTCCCTGGGCCATCTTGATCTGCAGATCGTCGGCGTTGGTCAAGTACATGCTGGTGACGCCGAACCGGCCGGAGGCGACCTGCTTGATCGCGCTGCGCCTTTCCGGGTCGATCAGCCGGTCGGTGTCCTCGCCCCCCTCACCGGTGTTCGACTTGCCACCGATCCGGTTCATCGCGATCGCGAGGGTCTGGTGCGCCTCCAGCGAGATCGAGCCGTAAGACATGGCGCCGGTCGAGAACCGCTTCACGATCTCGGTCACCGGCTGAACCTCTTCAACCGGAATCGGTTGCCTTTCACCCGTTTTGAAGTTGAACAGGCCTCGCAGGGTCATCAGCCGCCGGGCCTGCTCATCGACTTTGCCGGTGTACTCCTTGAAGATGTCGTAACGGCGGCTGCGGGTCGAGTGCTGCAGCCGGAACACTGTGTCCGGGTCGAACAGGTGCTGCTCGCCCTCCCGCCGCCATTGGTACTCACCGCCGATGCCGAGCCGGCGGTGCGGCGAGTGCGAGCCGTCGGCCGGGTAGGCCACCGCATGCCGGGCGGCGTTCTCAGCCGCGATCACGTCCAGCCCGATACCGCCCAGTTGCGACGTCACGCCGGTGAAGAACTCGTCAACCAGGTCCTGGCCCAGCCCGACCGCCTCGAACACCTGGGCGCCGCGGTAGGAAGCCACCGTCGAGATGCCCATCTTGCTCATCACCTTGAGCACGCCCTTGCCCAGGGCCTTGATCACGTTGGTGACGGCCTTCTCCGGGGTGACCCCGGCGATCACCTCGCGCCGGACGAGGTCCTCGGCGCTCTCCATGGCCAGATACGGGTTCACCGCCGCGGCGCCGAAACCGATCAGCAGCGCCATGTGGTGCACCTCGCGGACATCGCCGGCCTCCACGATCAGCGCCACCTGGGTCCGGGTCTTCTCCCGGATCAGGTGATGGTGGACGGCGCTGGTCAGCAACAGCGACGGAATCGGCGCCAGGTCCGCGGTGGCGTCCCGGTCGGACAGCACCACGAACCGAGCCCCTTGCGCGATCTGCTCCGAGACCTGGGTGC
>CALMAR010000498.1:10646-12124 GCA_937859855.1 uncultured Kineosporia sp. | reverse complement strand
GGCATCGCCGATCAGGGCGCCGGCGCTGCCGGTCCAGCGCGGCGACGGCTCACCCATCCAGAACACCCGCAGCACCCGCAGCCAGTACATCGCCGCCACCAGCGTTCCGGCCGCGGCCAGCACGGTCAGCGGCCGGGCCAGCGCGCCGAGCGCACCGGCACCACCTGACTGCTCCCCCGACTGCCAGGCCCCCGCCATCGCCGTCAGCTCACCCCAGAACACCGCCAGCCCGGGCAGCCCGAGCCCGGCGATCGCCCCCAGCGCCAGCAGCCACCCCAGCCGGGGCAACCGGTCCCGCAGGCCGGAGCCGAGCTGGAGCAGATCGCTGGTGTGATGCCGGTCCTTCAGCGCTCCGGCCACGAAGAACAACAGCGGACTGACGACGCCGTGCGCGATGTTTGCGAACAGCGCTCCCTGCAGGCCGGTCGGCGTCATCGAGGCGATACCCAGCAGGACGAACCCCATGTGCGCCACCGACGACAGGGCCACCAGCCGCTTCAGGTCGCGTTCGAGCAGGCAGGCCAGTCCCGCCCAGAGGATGCCGATCACCGCGCAGACGCCGAGATAGGGCGCCAGCACGCGCATTCCGTCCGGCACCACCGGCAGCGCGATCCGGATCAGCCCGTAACTACCCAGCTTCAGCAGCACCCCGGCCAGCAGCACCGAACCCCCGGTCGGGGCGATCGTGTGCGCGGGCGGCAGCCAGGTGTGGAACGGCCACATCGGCACCTTGACCGCCAGCCCGAGCCCGATCAGCACCGCCGCCGTCACCTGGACCCCGCGGGACATCGACGCACCGTGCTGGGCGGTCAGCTCGACCAGATCGGTGGTCCCGGCCCGGACCGCGACCAGGATGATCCCGAGCAGCATGACCGCCGACCCGGCCGCGGTGTAGAGCACGAACCGGGTCGCCGCGTCCCGGCGGGCGGCCTCCCCACCCAGCATCGGGCCACCGGGATACAGCTCGTTCTCCGGCTGGGTGTCGTCGCCCCAGAATCCGATCACGAACCACATCGGGATCAGCACGGTCTCGAAGGCGACGAAGAACAGCAGCAGGTCGAAGGAGGTGAAGGTGAGTTCGGCGCCCCCGATGACGGCCAGCACCAGGCCGGTCAGCCGCCGGACACCACCGGTCACCGGCCGGACCCGGATCAGGTGCCCGCAGACCAGCACCCCCAGGACGGCGGTCAGCAGCACCAGCGGGGCCGAGATGCCGTCGATGCCCAGGTGCAGCCGCAGGCCCAGCGCGGGCACCCAGGGCAGGTCGGTCTGCAGCCGGACCCGGCCCCGGCCCTGACCCACACTGAGCGCGGTCGCGGTGATCCCCAGCGCCAGGGTGACGGCGCAGGCCAGCAGGCCCAGCCAGGCCGACTGGGTCGCGGTGAGCCGGCGCACCGCGAACAGCGCCAGGGCAGCCAGCAGCGGCACCAGCACCAGCGCCGCCAGTACGGCCAGCGAGCGGGCGACGAACAGCCGCG
>CALMAR010000498.1:3055-10633 GCA_937859855.1 uncultured Kineosporia sp. | reverse complement strand
CCATCAGCCAGCTCAGATAGCTGGTGGCCAGGCCGGTCTGGGCCCGGCGCAGCTGCTGCCCGGCCACCCGGGCTACCGTCGCCACCCCGCGCACCGCGCCGTCGACCACACCGCCGTCTCCGCGCCGGATCACCGCCGCCAGCACCAGCACCGGGCGGACCACCAGGGCGTCCTGCAGGTCGTCCAGCCGGTAGCCGTCGCGGATGAACGCCCGGGCCGGGGCCGGCAGAACGGCGGCGATGTCCGCCGCACCCAGCCGGGGCGCCGATACCGCCCAGCCCACTCCAGCCAGGCTGAGCATCGAACCGGTCACGCCGGTGATCAGGCCGACGTGGATTCCGGTCAGCACCCCCGGCGGGCGAATCAGCACCAGCCCGAGCAGCACAGCCGGCACCGCCAGCACGTACAGCGGAGTCATCATCGCGGCCGGAACCTGATGCGGGCGTCCCCGATCCTCACCCGGATCGAGGGTGATGTGCGGCTCCTCGGTCTCCGCGTCGCCCTGCGCGGGCGGCGGCGGCAGCTGGCCCAGGGCGACCATCGACCAGGCCCGCCCGGCGTACAGCCCGGTGACCAGTGAGGTGCCCAGCCCGCACAGCAGCACCAGCCATCCGCTCCAGGCTCCGTTCCCGGCGGCGTCGCTGGCCGACGTCAGCACCGCCTCCTTGGACCAGAAGCCACTGAACGGTGGTATCCCGGCCAGCGCGCACAACCCGATCCCGAACAGCACCGCCAGTCGCCGGTGACTGCGCCACAGCCCGCCCATGTCGGTCATCAGGGTGGAGCCGGCCAGATGGATGATGCAGCCGGCGGCCAGGAACAGCAGCGCCTTGAATGCGGCGTGCGAGAGCAGGTGCAGGATGCCGGGCGCGGCACTCCCAGCCGAAACCGCTACTCCGGCGAGCATGTACGCGACCTGGCTGATGGTCGACCAGGCCAGCAGCCGCTTCAGGTCGTCCTGGGCGAACGCGGCCACAGCGGCCCCGGTCATGCTGATCGACGCGATCACCGCGGCGACCTCCAGCGCCCCCGGCACCGCCAGGTACAGCGGCAGCAGGCGGGCGACCAGGAACACCCCGGCCGCCACCATGGTCGCGGCGTGGATCAGAGCCGAGATCGGGGTCGGGCCCTCCATCGCGTCCGGCAACCAGGTGTGCAGCGGGAACTGGGCCGACTTGCCCGCCACCCCGGCCAGGAAGAGGAGCGCGGCGGCCAGCAGGGTGGTGTGGGGGATCCCGTTCGCGGCGACGTCCCGGATCAGGATCTGGATGGACGTCGTGCGTGCGCTGGCGATGAGGAGGATCACCGCCAGCAGGACGCCGATGTCGCCGGCCCGGGTGACCAAGAACGCTTTGAGGGCGGCGGCCCGGGCGGCCGGGCGTTCGGAGTGATGCCCGATCAGCAGATAGGACGCCAGGCCCATCACTTCCCAGCCGACCAGCAGCAGCACGATGTCGCCCGCGTGCACCACCAGCATCATCGCGGCGGTGAACATGGAGACGGTGGCAGCGAAGCTCGGGTACCGCGTGGGTTCGCCCGGTGGGCCCTCCCCGGCCAGATAAGCCGTGGAGTAGATCTGCACGCAGGCGGCCACCACCCCGGCCGCGATCGCCACCGCCGCCGACAGGCCGTCGGCGCGCAGGTCCAGGCCGAGGGTGAACAGGCCGATGTCGGCCCGGCCGAGCAGGGCGATGCTGTCCACCGTGCCGTTGCGGCCCACCCCGATCGCCTCCACGATCGCCGCCGCGGCCGTGCCCAGGGCGAAGAAGACGGCCCGCTCCTGAGCCAGATGCCGGTATCGGCGCCCGAACGGCAGCCCCAGCCCGGCGGCGACGGCAGGCAGGATCACGCTCAGCAGGGCCGCGGCCGCTGTCACGGCACCTCCGCCGGGGACGCCGTAGGGTCCTCACGGGCCGAAGCCGGGGCCAGGCCAGGCGCTGGCCCACCGGGGGTCTCGTCGTAGCTGGCCGATCCTTCGCCCAGTTCGCGGACGGCGCTGAGGTCGGCGGTGGCCCGGGACCGGAACAGCAGCAGGACGACGGCCAGGGCGACCCCGATCTCAGCGGCGGCGATGGTGATCACAAAGACGGCCATCACCTGGCCCGGCAGCAGCGGATCGATGATCGGCGGCCCACCCGCGCCTTTCTTCGCGGCACTGAGCGCGGCCAGTCCTCCGCCCGGCAGGGCCGACGCCATCACCAGCAGCACATTGGCGGCGTTGAGCAGAAGTTCGGCGCCGATCAGCACCAGGACGGCGTTGCGCCGGGCCAGCAGCCCGTATATCCCGGCTCCGGCCAGCACGGCGGCGAGCAGGGCCGGTCCGCTCAGATGGATCACTCCGGGACCTGGTCCGGACTGGATTCCGTTGCCGGTACGGGGTCTTCGGGCTTACGGCTGACCGCGATGGCTCCGATCAGAGCAGCCAGCAACAGCACCGAGAGCAGTTCGAACGGCAGCACCCAGCCGCCGAACAGGGCCAGGCCCAGTCGTTGCGGATTGCCACGCCCCGCCTCGATCGGAATGCGCCGGTCGCCGGTCGCGAACAGCACAGTGCCGGCCAGCATCGCGGCCACGCAGATCCCGGCGGCCGCGGCGGCCGCCCGCTGGGCCAGGCTGGCATCCAGTCCCCGGCTGGGTTCGATCGGGGCGCGGGTCAGCATCAGCGCGAAGAGCACCAGCACGACCACGGCGCCGACGTAGACCAGTAGCTGCACCAGGGCGACCACCTCGGCTCCCAGTACCAGATAGACCCCGGCCAGGCTGCCCAGGCAGACCACCAGCCAGAGCGCACAGTGCACGACTCGCGGACTGGTCACGGCCAGCAGCGCCGACGCTCCGGAAAGGATCGCCGCCGCGGCGAAGACGATCTCCTGGCCGCTCACCCGGTGGTCTCCGGCTCACCCGCATCCGGGTTCTCACCGGCCGGCCGGGAGGCGTCGCCATCCGGTGTTTCCACTTCGGCACTCTGATATGCCGCAAGGGCTTTGGCGGCAGCGGCCTGGGCCACCTCGACCTCCTTGGCCTCGGGCGCGTGCGGATCGGGCAGCGGAGGCGGGGGCACGCCACCCAGCCAACCGGCCAGCCGATCCTGCTCGTGGGTGAGGTTGCGGATGTCGAACTCGGCGTATTCGAACTCCGGGCTCCAGAACAATGCGTCGAACGGGCAGACCTCGATGCAGATGCCGCAATACATGCACAGCGAGAAGTCGATGGCGAAGCGGTCCAGCATGTTCCGCTGCCGGGCCCGTCCACCGGGCTCGGTCGCTGGGATCTCCTCCTTGTGCGACTCGATGTAGATGCACCAGTCCGGGCACTCCCGGGCGCACAGCATGCAGCTGGTGCAGTTCTCGGCCAGCAGGGCGATCACACCACGGCTGCGCGGCGGCAGAGCCGGTTCCACGTCGGGGTACTCAGCGGTGTGCGAGGGTCGCAACAGCGCCCGGGCGGTGGTGGCCAGACCGGCGATCAGTCCCTGCCCCGCGCCGTCCCGCCGGGCCCCCGATCCGCGCGCCGCAGCCGTGGTGTCATCCGGCCCAGGCTCCGAGGTCACGGTTGCATCTTGCCGTGAGCGGGGTCCAGTGGCGAGTACGCCGCTCAACCCGCTCAGCTCCCCCAGCGCCGCTGACCGCCGCTGACCGCCACTGAGCGCCACTGGGCGCGGCTCGCGGTTGAGCATCGCCATGGGGGGATCCGCGGAGCTTGAGGGATATGAGGCACTTCACCCTTTTTGTACCGATTGGATGGCTAGCGCGCCGGTACTCTGACTGCATGCGGCGGCCGGTCGCCAGCCGGAGAAAACTCCTTGGGGACTGCCGCAAGGATCGGACGTCGGAGATGAGATCGAACACCAGTCAAACCCTGGGCCGCCCTCGTCGTAACTCAGCCGACCGGCTCCAGCCGCCCCAGCTTCCGGCCGCAGAACAACCCGGGCCGCCCTCCGCGCTACTGCACAGCACCCACCCGGTGCGGGCCGATGAGCTCCGGGCGATCGACCGGCCCGGAGCCGCCAGTCGCTTCATCCTCGGCCGCCTCAAGTACCTCGGTGGATATGCCCAGCACGGTTGCGGTGTATCCGGCGGCCCAGCTGAGCGCCCGTTCCCGCGACAGTGTGCCGCGCACATCCGAAGCCACCGCCAGTCCGTCCAGCATCACGGTGATCCGCAGCGCGGCCTGGTCCGGATCGTCCGCGCGACACTGGCCGGCTGCCACCGCCTGCACGATCAGGGTGCGCAGGGCATCGCGCCACCAACCGTCATTGCGCCTGCAGGCTTGCCGGATCTCGTCGGTGTGAAGACCTTCGGACCAGGCATCCACATCCCGCACCCAGGCTTCGCCCGAGCCGGTCGGCAGGTACATCCGCATCACCGCGGCCAGGCGGCTGATGGCCGGCTCCGAGCTGGACACGATCTCTCTCAGAACCTGCAGATCCCGCTGGTTGCCAGCCGAATATGCTTCCGAGAGAAGACGTTCCTTGGTGTCGAAGTGATAGAAGATCAGGCCGGAACTGATCCCCAGGACGCTGGCTATGTCGGCCACCCTGGTTCGGGCGAAGCCCTTCTGGGCCACCACCCGCGCAGTCGCCCGCAGGATCTCTTCACGGCGTACGTCGGCCTGGCGCCTGTCCATGAGGACGACCCTACCCAGTTCGCGTCCTGCTCCGCTGCGCCGTCATTGGCTGGGGCGCCGCGTCCTTCGCGCTCATGCCAGGGTCGGCGATGAGTGCGGTGTTCGCTCGACCGGCCGCCCCGATCGATCAGGCCCAGGTCGAGCGAGCCCTGCTGCCGTTCGGCCAGTCGAGTGTGCTTCCCGTTGCGGCGTACACCGATCCGCTGATCTTCCGGTGGGAGCAACGGCGCGCGTTCGCCGGCTCCTGGTTCTGCCTGGGCCGCGACGAGGAACTGGTACCGAGCGGCCTGACTCAGACCGGGGTGACCATCGGCGACGTCCCGGTGCTACTCACCCGGGTGGACGGCGAGCTGCGCGCGCTGGCCAACACGTGTTCGCATCGGGCCCACGAATTGATCGCCGACGGCTCCAGCGGCCGGGCTCAGTCGCTGGTGTGTCCCTACCACGCCTGGCGTTTCACCCTCGATGGAGAGCTGGCCGGGGCGCCGCGGATGCACGAGGTGACCCGATTCGAGCCGGGTGAACTCGGCCTGGCTCAGCTGCCCCTGGTGAACTGGCACGGCTGGATCATGGTGAATGCCACGGGCGATGCCGCCCCGTTCGCCGACCACGCCGGGGCATTGGAGGCGCGGGTTGCGCCCTATCGGGCGGACCGGTTGCGGGTGGGCGCGCGGCGGGAGTACCTGCTGCAGGCCAACTGGAAAGTGATCATCGAGAACTACCACGAGTGCTACCACTGCTCGCTGATCCACCCGGAGCTGTGCATGGTCACCCTGCCGGACTCCGGCGACAATGCCGACCTGCCTGGGGCATGGTGCGGCGGGACCATGGATCTGCGGGACGACGCCGAAACCATGTCGCTGGACGGGCGCAGCCTCGGCGTCCCCATCGCCGGGGCTGCTCAGCGTCAGGTCGCCTATTACGGACTGTTCCCGAACCTGCTGCTCTCGCTGCACCCGGACTATGTGATGGCGCATCGCCTGATTCCGATCGCCGAGGATCAGACCCGGATCGAGTGCTCCTGGCTGTTCCCGCCTGGCGCGTTCGAGCGGCCCGGCTTCGATCCGGGTTACGCCTCCACGTTCTGGGATGTGACCAACCTCGAGGACTGGCAGGCCTGCGAATCGGTGCAGCGCGGGCTGGTCTCCCCCCACTACCGGCCCGGCCCGCTGGCGCCGGGCGAGAGCGCCGTCCATCACTGGATCGGGATGGTCGCCCGGCTCTATCAGGGCTTCCCTCCTCATCTCCAGCCCTGACCGGCGGGCGGGCCAGCTACCAGTGTCACTATGGCCCTGTGATCAGCCCAGTTCCGGCTCTCGTGCTGGTGGTGGAGGACGAGCCGGCGATCGCCGATCTGCTGCGCGGTTACCTGCAGCGCGACGGCTTCGAGGTCGCGGTCAGCGGTGACGGGCCGGGCGCGCTGGCCACCGTGCGCCGCCGCCGTCCGGCCGCGATCATCCTGGACGGCGGCTTGCCCGGCATGGACGGTACCCAGGTCTGCCGGCAGCTGCGCGATGACGGCGACTGGACGCCGGTGTTGTTCGCCACCGCGCGGGACGACGAGGTCGATCGGGTGCTGGGTCTGGAGCTGGGCGCCGACGACTATGTGACCAAGCCGTTCAGCCCGCGCGAGGTGGTGGCCCGGGTCCGGGCGGTGCTGCGCCGCCGCGAGCCCGGCGGAGGGGCCATTCAGCATCAGGTCGCCCGGCCGCTCCCCGTCGGCCGGCTCAGCCTCGATCCGGCCACCCGGCTGGTCCGGGCCGGCGATACCCCGATCGACCTGACCACCACCGAGTTCGACCTGCTGCACCACCTGATGAACCAGCCGGGCCGGGTCTGCCCGCGAGATGAGCTGCTCACCGAGGTCTGGGGTTACCCGGCCGGAACCGCGACCCGCACGGTCGACGTCCACATCGCTCAGTTGCGAGCCAAACTTGGCGACGCGGCCCAGCTTCGCACCGTCCGCGGCGTCGGCTACGCAGTGCAGCCGTGAACCCGGTCAGCTCTCCTCCCGCACCGGAACTGAGCCTGCTTCGGCAACCCGGCCGGGCCACCGGTCCAGCGGCACCGCCACCGTCCACCAGCCTGAGCCGGCGCCTGATGGTGACGGTGGCGCTGGTGGCGCTGGCCAGTGTGCTGGTGACCGGGATCGCGATGGTCGGACTGTTCCGGCAGGGCGCCACCCAGGGCGCCCACACGGCACTGGGCCGTGACGCCGACATCGTGGCCGGCACGGTGGAGGACCTGGCCCGGCTGAGGCTGCACCGTCAGCAGGTCCGGACCAACGCCCTGACCCACCAACTAGGCCGGCGCCAGATCTCGCTGTTCGTCGCCGACGGCACCGATCCAGCGCCCGCCCTTCCGCAGCCGTTCCGGGCCAGTGATCTGGCCACTTCGAGCAGCACCGGGCAGGTGTCCCGCACGACATCCCAGGGCGGCCAGACCTGGCTGATCGAGGGACGCCTGGCCGGTTCCGACGTGGTCCTGCTGGCCCAGCCGGAGGACAAGGCGGTGGTGGAGAACTCCATCACCCGCCGCCGGCTGGTCCTCCCGCTGCTGCTGGGACTGCTGGGCGGCGGGCTGGCCGGATGGCTGATGGCCCGGCACCTGGCTCAACCACTGTCCGGGCTGGTCTTCACCGCCCGCCGGCTCTCGGCCGGGGATCGCGACGTCCGGGCGCCAGTCGAAGGACCGGCTGAGATCGCAGAGCTGGCAACAGCTTTGAATGGGCTGGCCGAAGCACTGGAGACCAGCGAGGCCCGGCAGCGGCGGTTCCTGATGAACGTCTCGCACGAACTGCGTACTCCGCTGACCGCGGTGGCCGGCTACGCCGAGGGGCTGGCCGACGGCGAACTGAACGGGGCCGAGGTGCGCCCGGCCGCTGAAGTGATCCGGACCGCGGCGGGGGGGGGGCGGGCGCCGGGGGGGGGGGGGGGGGGGCGGGGGGGGGGG
>CALMAR010000498.1:0-3045 GCA_937859855.1 uncultured Kineosporia sp. | reverse complement strand
TCGGGATGAAAGTCGGCCCGTCCACCAAGCCGGAGGATCTGCTGGCGCTGGCCCGGATGGAGGCCGACGACTTCCGGCTCGAGCCGGCCCCAGCCGACCTGGCCGAACTGGTACGCGGCGCGGAACTGGCCTGGCGCCCGCGCGCGGCTGCCTCCGGCGTACGGCTCGACATCCAGGTGCCCGAGGGTCCGGTGCCGGTGACCACGGACGCCGAACGACTGCGGCAAGCGGTGGATGCGCTGGCCGACAACGCCCTACGCGTGCTGACGCCAGGTTCACACCTGATTCTCGGCTGCGGAAGCGATGCCACCCGGGCCTGGGTGAGCGTGAGCGACGACGGGCCCGGATTGAGCCAGCAGGACATGACGGTGGCCTTCGAACGCGGGCGCCTGACCGAGCGCTATCGCGGTGATCGCCCGGTCGGCAGCGGTCTGGGCCTGGCTCTGGTCGGCGAGCTGGCCCGGCGGCTGGGGGGCCAGGCGGTGGCCACGCCATCCCCGGCCGGTGGGGTCACTTTCGCCGTGGTACTGCCCACCGAGTGAGCTCGGCCTGATCCCGAACTTCGTACATTGCCCGAACAATTCGCGAACTCCGCGGCCACCAGGAGCCGGCAGTGTTCCTGCTGCGGGTTCTTCCTCGGCGCTGCCGAGCAGGCCCGCGTGAGGAGAACCTTCATCGACCGACTACCGCAGGAGAAGATCATGGGCCTGTTCACGGCCATCACCGCGACCGCACTGTCCGCCGGGCTGGTGGCCGGCGGAGTGACTGTCGCCTCCGCTTCGGACTCCAGCATCACGCTGCCCCCCGGCGGTGTGCTCGAGCAGCGGGTGACCTCGTTCTGCCATCGGGTGCCCCAGCTGACCGTTCGGGTCGGCAAGGCGCAGGCCCGGTTGTCCGGCGACGCCAGCACCAAAGGGTCGATCAAGTGGCTGCAGGCCAAGCAGGAGCAGGCCGACAAGAGCAACCACGATCGCGTCGCCCGGAAGCTCGATCGGGTGATCGACCGGCGGCAGAAGCGGCTGGCCCGCTTGCCGCAGGTGACGACCAAGCTGGCCCAGGCCAAGAGCGAGTGCGCGACCCTGGATCTGCCTCAGCCGAGCAGTTCATCGTCCGCCCCGGCGCCGTCATCGGGTTCGTGACCGTCGTGGCGGAGCGCCGGGCCGGAGCACGGGCCGGAGCACGGGCCGGTCTGAGCACGGCTGCGCTGCTCCTCGTCGGCCTGGTGCTGAGCGGCTGCGGCCACCCGGACGATCAGGGTGGCTCTCCGCCGCCCGATTCGCCGGTCTCCTCCCAGTCACCGGCACCCGCACCGGGTTCGGCCGCGCAGCCAGACGCCGAACAGACACTGCAGAGCATCCAAGCGGCGGTGAACGAGGCGGAGAACGAGCTGAAGGGCCTGGACCAGGATCTGGCCGCCGACAACTCGCTCGGCTGACCCAGCAGGCTCACCCCGGCGGCTGATCCTGGGGACAACACGCGCAGCGCCTGCGTTCTGGCAAGATTCGCCCACCTGACTTCCTTCGCACGCCGGACGGAGGGGGTCAGGCGGGAAGGAGAAACGCTGAGTGGAACGCGTGACTGGGATCGGCGGCGTGTTCTTCCGCAGCAAGGACCCGGAGGGCCTGGCTGCCTGGTACGAGCGGCACCTCGGGGTGACCCGGGTGCCCCTGACCTACGACGAGGAGTCGTGGTATCAACAGGCCGGGCCGACCGTGTTCGCCGCGTTCGACGCTGGCAGCGACCATTTCGGTCGTCCCCAGCAGCAGTGGATGGTCAATTTCCGGGTCCGCAACCTCGACGCCATGGTGCTGCAGCTACGAGCGGCTGAGATCGACGTGGAGGTGGACGCCGAGTTGTATCCGAACGGCCGGTTCGCGCGGATCCACGACCCTGAGGGGAACCCAATCGAATTGTGGCAGCCGATCGAGATCTGAGTGCTGCACCCGGGCGGGAAGAACGGCGAGGCGTTCAGCGGGAGACGACGACCACAGCAGTCAGCGCCAGCTGAGCGAGGCTGACCGGGACCAGGACCAGCCAGGCCAGGCGCTGCAGCTGATCCTCCCGCAGCCGGGGCCAGCTCACCCGCACCCAGATCACCAGTAGGGCGATCAGTCCGGCCTTGAGCAGGGTGTACAGCGGGCCGAGCGCTCCCGGGCCGGGTCCACGCCAGCCGCCGAGGAACATCACCGCGGTCAGCGCCGAGAGAACCACGATCCCGGCGTACTCGGCCAGCAGGAACAGCGCGAACCGCAGCCCGGTGTATTCGGTGTACGGCCCGACGACCAGCTCTGAGTCGGCCAGTGGCATATCGAACGGCGGGCGCTGCACCTCGGCCAGGCCGCCGACCAGGAAGACCATCGCGGCCGGCGCCTGCCAGATCAGCCACCACGGCTGCCAGGCGATGACGATGCCAGTCAGCGACAGCGTCCCGGCGGCCATCGCCACGCTGGTCGCGGCCAGCACCAGCGGCAGTTCGTAGGCCAGCAGCTGCGCGGCCGACCGCATCGCTCCCAGCAGGGCGTACTTGTTGCCGCTCGACCAGCCGGCCATCAGGATGCCCAGCACGGCGATCCCGGACGCCGCCAGCACGAAGAGCAGGCCGGCATCCAGATCGGCCGCAACCAGGCCGGCCGACAACGGAATCGCCGACAGGGCAACCAGATACGGCACCAGCGCCACCGCTGGCGCCAGCCGGAACACGGCCCGGTCGGCCGCCGCGGGCACGACGTCCTCCTTCTGGACGAACTTGACACCGTCTGCGACCAGCTGAGCCCAGCCGTGAAAACCACCCGCGTACATGGGTCCCAGCCGTCCCTGCATGTGCGCCATCACCTTGTGCTCGGTCTGGCCGACCAGCAGCGGCAGCAACAGGAAGGCGGCCAGCACGGCCGCCGCCCGCAGCACGATCTCAGCGAACAGCTGGAGGTCATGCGCCATCGGCGTCCCCGGTCCGGGGATCGTCCTCGTGCGGTCCCCAGCTGGGTTGGGGGACGCCGGGGGGCAGCGTCTTGCGCCGGGACGGCGACGAACCCCGGCCACGGCCAC
>CALMAR010000497.1 GCA_937859855.1 uncultured Kineosporia sp. | reverse complement strand
CCGATCCGGCGGGCCTGCTGGATGACGCCGGCGCCGGTATCAGCGAGCGGGCCGGACAGCCGGGCCTGCTCACCGCCGAGGCCGGCCTGAACGCTGGCCGCTGCGGGCTCGATAGCGGCTTCGATCGCACTGCCCACCGCACAGATCAGGTTGAGCAGGCCGAAGGCCGAGTCGTGCGTGATCAGATCGATGGCGGCGGCCCCTGGCGGCACCACGACGCAGAAGCCCCGGCCCCGGCTGACCAGGGCCTGGACCACGGCGGCCAGTCGATCGCAGTCAGCCGGGCCGGTGCTGGCCGGCAACTCCAGTGCGGCCCGCTCAGCGCCGTCCTCGGCGATCACCGCCACCGCGTCGATCCAGCTGGGATCCGGCGGGATCCGTAGCCAGGCGCCGGCGGCGATGTCCAGATCGGCCAGAGCCAGCCGGGCCGCCTCGGCCGGCGTGACCGCTGGCGGCATCGAGAGCTCGACGCCGGTGAGCTGAACCCGATCATCGTCCAGCAACTGAGCTCTCGGGCCGTGCATCGGCTCGGCCGGGCCGGTCGGCCAGGGCCCGAGCAGCACGATCGGGAGCCCGTGGTCGCTGGAACGCAGCGCATCCACCAGCGGCCCGGCGGCACTGGCCGGTACGCCGAGCGGGCCGATCAGGTCGCCGTACCAGGCCCGGGCGTGCTCGCGGTGCGCCTCCAGCGCGCGCGCCACGGCGTCCACGGGTCCCGGCGGCTCGGGGAGCACTGCGGACAGCAGGCCGTCCAGCAGGCCCTCGACCAGCGTGCCGTCATCGTGCACGCCGGAGCCCTCGCTCAGCGCGCCCGCAGCCGCCAGCCGCCGTGCTTCCCGCATGCCCTGATCATGCCCGATCGGCACAGCGCTGACCCGGCCTGGACAAGCGATCAGGTGAAGACCTTTCCCGGATTCATGATCCCGTGCGGATCGAGGGCGTTCTTGATCGCCCGGTGCACTTGCAGCGACACCGGCCCGACCTCGCGGGCCAGCCAGTCCCGCTTGAGCAGACCGACGCCGTGCTCGCCGGTGATGGTGCCGCCGAGTTCCAGGCCGAGCCGCATGATGTCGCTGAAGGACTGCTCGGCCCGGCGAGCCTGATCGGCGTCCGCGGCGTCGAAAACCACGGTCGGATGCATGTTTCCGTCTCCGGCGTGGCCAGGCAGCCCGATCGTCAGGCCCACCTCGGCAGCGATCTTCTCCACCCCGGTGATCAGGTCAGCCAGCCGGCTCCGGGGCACGCAGATGTCGTCGATCATGGTGGTGCCCAGGGCGTCGAGGGCGAGCAGGACACAGCGCCGGGCCGCCATCAACAGCTCTCCCTCGGCCGGATCGTCCGCCTGGATCACGTCGGTGGCACCAGCACTGCCGCAGTGCGCCGCGATGGCCGCGATCTCGTCCAGGCCGGCCTGGCCGCCCGCGTCCGACTGGGCCAGCAACATGGCCGCACAGTCAGTGGGCAGATCGCTGCGCAGGTAGGCGGCGGCCGCCCGGACGCTGGTCCGGTCCATGATCTCCAGCAGGCTGGGCCCGTGCCCGGCGGCCACGACGGCCGACACGGCCGCGGCGGCGTCCGCAGCCGAACTGAACAGCGCGGCCATGGTGTGCGGGCGGGCGGTCTCTGGTCGCAGTGACAAGGTGGCCTGGGTGATCACCCCCAACGTGCCCTCACTGCCCACGAACAGCCGGTTCAGGTCGTACCCAGCCACCCCCTTGACCGTCCGGCGGCCGGTCCGCAGAATCTGCCCGGTCGCCAGCACGACCTCCAGCCCGAGTACATAATCGCTGGTCACCCCGTACTTGACACAGCACAGGCCGCCGGAATTGGTGGCCAGGTTGCCACCGATCGAGCAGAACTCCCAGCTGGACGGGTCAGGCGGATAGAACAGGCCGTGCGCGGCCACCGCTTCGGACAGGCCGGCGTTGAACACCCCCGGCTCGGGCACCACCAGCCGGTTGGCCGGGTCGATCTCGAGCACCCGGTTCATCCGGTCGGTGGCCACGACGATGCAGCCCTCGATCGCGTTGGCCGCGCCGGACAGGCCACTGCGAGCCCCCTGCGGTACCACCGGGAGCCGCAACCGGCTGGCGACCTCCAGCGCCCTCTGCACGTGGGCCGTCTCCCGGGCCAGCACCACCGCGGCGGGCTGACCGGCCGGGCAGAACATGGCCCGGTCGTGACGGTAGCTCTCCAGCCGATCAGGGTCATCCAGGACGACGTCAGCCGGCAGCACCTCGCGCAGCGCCTGGGACACGGAACTCATGGCTCCAAGCTAAGTCGCGTCTGCCGCCGCGAACAGGCCCGGCAGTCCTCAGTGTTCAGCGGTGAACGTGGTCAGCTGCGCTGGAGCAGAGCACGCGTCTGGCCCAGGACGCCGATCAGATCTTCGAGATCCGGTTCATCCCGGACTGGTGCGACGCTCACCACGGTGACGCCGCGCCGGCCCAGTTCCAGCACCGATTCAGCGATCTGCTCCGGGCCGCCGCTCACGCCAAGACCAGCACCCGGCTGCTTGCCCCAGGCCGCGGCTTCAGCAGCCAGCCGTTGCTCCGCCCCGGGCCCGGTCGCCGCCAGCTGAGTTGTGGTGATGTCAGGCGCAGCAGCAGTTCTCCTCAGTTCACGCAGGCGCCGCCGGACGACGGCGACGTGCTCGCTGGCCTCCGCGTAGGTCTGGATACCGCTGAGCAGGACGCCGTCGCCTAGTTCAGCCGCGAGTTCCAGCGACTTGGGACCGGCCCCGCCGATCAACAGGGCGGGGGTTGATTCCGGCGGCCAATCCAGGGCCACATCCTCAAGCCGCACGTAGCGGCCCTGGCAACTGACCCGCTGGCCGGCCAGCAACCTGCGCAGGGCGGCGGTGTATTCGGCCAGCAAGGTCATCGGCGAGGCCACCCGCACGCCAGCCTGGCCCATCCAGTCCTGCACGCCATGCCCAATGCCAGGCCGGAACCGGCCCGGGAACAGCCGATCCAAGGTGGCGATCTCCATCGCGGTCAGGCAGACGTTGCGCAACGGCACCGGGAGCAGGCCGATGCCGACCCGGATTCGCGATGTCCAGCCAAGAACAGCTGCCGCGGATGAAATTCCAGCTTCCTTGAAGCAGTCCTCCCAGAGCCAGAACTCGTCCAGCCCGGCTGCCTCGGCGGCCAGGGCCGCACGCCTGAGCTGTTCGGGGGGCAGCGTGGGCGGGAAGGTGAAGCCGAGCCGCGGCGAGGTCATCGGGCCATGCTGGCGCATCACTGCTGTTCACGCAGAACGGCATTCGGCTTCTCGTGATCGGGATGAACCCGGCGAAACCGAATACGTCGAAACGTTTGCTATCACCTCGAATCCGGCTAACGTCACGCCTGAGGCGACGCCGCCGCTCCAGCCGGAGCCCCGGGCGCGCGCTGTGTCAACGACGACATGGAGGACGGATGCGATCACTCTTCGGGCGCCGCCGCACGGCGCTGCTTCTTGGCGCCGCTGTTGCCTCGATGGCCGTAATCCCGCTGGTCAGCGCGGGCTCGTCGACTGCCGCTTCCCGGGTGGGCGGCAAGAACGTCCTGGCCAACCTGTGGGAATGGAACTGGCCATCGGTGGCTCGGGAGTGCACTGATGTGCTGGGTCCCAACGGTTATGCCGGTGTCCAGGTCGCCCCGCCGCAGGACTCGGTCAAGCGGACCGAACTGGGCAACGGGTCGGACACGATCCTGCATCCGTGGTGGGAGGTGTACCAGCCGGTCGACTACCAACTGACCAGTCGGATGGGTAACGAGAACCAGTTCAAGGCGATGGTCAAGACCTGCCGGCAGGCGGGGGTCAAGGTCTATGTGGACGCCGTGATCAATCACATGACCGGGCAGGGCAGCGTCTCCTACGGCGGGGTCAGCTACTCGCACTTCAGCTACCCCGACTATTCGGATGCCAACTTCCATCAGAAGGGCACCGACTGCCCCTCGGCCAGTGGCGGAATCGAGGACTACAACAATCTGCTCCAGGTCCGTAAGTGTGAACTCGTGGGCCTGGCCGACCTGCGCACCGAGACCGATGCGGTCCAGGCGAAGCTCGCGGCCTATCTGAACAAGCTGATCGGCTACGGAGTTTCGGGTTTCCGCGTCGACGCGGCCAAGCACATCGGGCAGCCCGATCTGATCGCCTTGGAGAAGCGCCTGCACCGGACCGCGGATGGCACCCGGCCCTACATGGCGCTGGAGGTGTTCCCCGGCGGTCCGGGCATCCTGGCTCCGCAGGCTTTCCAGAGCGCGGGCAGCCTGCTGGGCCTGGACACCGACAAGCAGATCCATGATGCGTTCAAGAGCTATCCGGACCAGCACATCGGCAGCATCGCCACGCTCAAGGTCTTCGGTGAGGACTCGGGCCTGGTGCCCAGCGACCACGAGCTGGCCTTCGTGCAGAACCACGACACCGAGCGCAACGGGGACGCGCTGAACTACAAGGACGGCGCCCGCAACATCCTGGCCAACGAGTTCCTGCTGGCCTACGGCTACGGCACGCCGCAGGTGTACTCCAGCTTCACCTGGACCACCTCGGACGATTCTCCGCCGGCGGACGCAAACGGCTTGATCACCGACACGGACTGCGCGAGCACCGCCTGGGCCTGCGTGGACCGTGACCAGGGCATCCTGGGCCTGGTCGGCTGGCACAACTACGTGGGCAGCACCTCGGTCCGGAACTGGTGGGACGACGGCCAGAACGTGATCTCGTTCAGCCGCGGCAATCGAGGCTGGATCGCGATGAACAACAACCTGACCGACCCGAAGACGATAACGGTGCAGACCGGACTCGTAGCCGGTACCTACTGCAATGTGATCGACGGAAAGCGCACCGGCACAGCCTGTTCGGGTACCACGGTGACCGTGGACGGGACCGGCCAGGCGACGGTGACGCTCCCGCCGCTGTCGTCGGTGGCGACGTCGGGAGCCTCCAGGGTCTGACCCTTCGGGCAGTGAGCCGGGGCGGGCGCCCTGATCGCATCTGACCTGGCGCCCGGCCCAGCTCCCGCTGTCTGCCTGCGCCCAGGCCGGACAGTCAGTGGAGGCGGATAACGCCAGCTTGAATGACACCGCTGACTCGGCTCACGCGTTCACTTCGCCTTGACGAACCAGGTGCGCAGGGTATCGATGCGCTTCTGCAACTGGTCTGGACCGGCCTGCGGGACCTCAGGTCCGCCGCAGACCTGGCGCAGGCTGGAATGCACCACCCCATGCGGCTGGCCCGTCCGCCGCGCCCAAGCCCCGACCAGGCTGTGCAGTTCCTTGCGCAGAGCGCCGATCTGCCGGTGCCCGCTGACCGGCATCGGGTTCGCACCGCGCCGGGATCCCTTGGCTTGCTGGGCCGCCTGATGCTGGCGCAGCAGAGTGGTCACCTGATCAGGCTCGAGCAGTCCGGGAATGCCCAGGAAATCCTGCTCCTCCGCGCTGCCCACCTCGGCCTCGGTACCGAACTCCTGCTTGTCGAACAGCACCCGATCGAAGGTGGCCTGCGAATCCAGCGCCTCGAAGGGCACCTTCTCCAGCTCGGCACTGGCCCGCTCCTCGCGGTTCGCCGCAGCCAGCAGGCGCTCATCGAGTGCGCCGCCGGCATCGTCCCGCCCGGGCCGGTCCAGGGCATGCTCGCGCTCCACCTCCAGCTGGGCAGCCAGGTCGAGCAGCGAGGGCACACTGGGCAGGAAGATGGAGGCCGTCTCGCCGCGGCGGCGCACCCGGACGAACCGGCCCACCGCTTGCGCGAAGAACAGAGGGGTCGAGGCCGACGTGGCATAGACGCCGACCGCGAGCCGGGGGATGTCGACGCCCTCGGACACCATTCGGACGGCGACCATCCAGCGCTGGCGGCTGGCGGCGAAACCCTCGATCCGCTGAGACGACCCGGCGTCGTCCGACAGCACCACCACCGGCGCTTCTCCGGTGATCTCCCGCAGCGTCTTGGCATAGGCCCGGGCGCTCTCCTGATCCGTGGCGATGACCAGCCCTCCGGCGTCCGGCACACCTTGGCGGACCTGCGACAACCGGGTGTCGGCCGCGGTCAGGACGGCCGGTATCCACTCGCCGGTGGGGTTGAGGGCGGTCCGCCAGGCCTGGGCCATCAGATCCTTGGTCATCGGCTCACCCAGCCGGGCCGCCACCTCATCGCCCGCGCTGGAGCGCCATCGCATCGAACCGGAGTAGGCCAGGAACAACACCGGCCGGACCACCCCATCGCGCAGGGCGTCGCCGTAGCCGTAGGAGTGATCGGCCCGGGAGCGGCGGACGCCGTCCATCCCCAGCTCGTACCCGACGAACGGAATCGGGCTGGTATCGGAACGGAATGGCGTGCCGGTCAGGGCAAGTCGCCGGGTGGCCGGATCGAAGGCGTCGCGCACGGCGTCACCCCAGGACAGGGCGTCGCCACCGTGATGGATCTCGTCCAGGATCACCAGCGTCCGGGCGGCCTCGGTGCGGGCCCGGTGCAGGAGCGGCTTGCTGGCCACCTGGGCGTAGGTGATGGCCACGCCGTCGTAGTGCTGGCCGTGCTGTCCCTGCGCATTGGTGAAACCGGGATCGAGGTGGATTCCGACCCGGGCCGCGGCGTCAGCCCATTGCCGCTTGAGGTGCTCGGTCGGGCAGACCACGGTGATCCGGCGAACGGTCCCCCGTTCCAGCAGCTCGGTGGCGATCCGCAGGGCGAACGTGGTCTTGCCGGCGCCGGGTGTGGCGACGGCGAGGAAGTCGCGGGGGGTGGAACGCAGATAGACGTCGATCGCTTCCTGCTGCCAGGAACGCAGTTTCGACGCCGTCCCCCACGGCGCGCGAGCCGGAAAGGCGGGCGACAGATGGGAGGCGGCTGAACTGCTGACGTGGGCCGGACCTGGCCCGGAGGCCTCCGCGGCACCTGAAGCAGAACTACTCACGACGGCGAAACCTTAGTGACTTTCCATGATCGACATGCCGGGCCGGCAATGACGGCGATGGGCTCGAAGGTGTGTTACCGCGATCTGCCCTGACCATGGTGAGAGTTGCCGGGATGCGAGCGCTCAAGGCACCGATCAAGGCGGAACGTCAGGATCAGCGCAGAACAGAGAGCAGCTCAGTCACCCGGGTTGTCCTTGCCCGGGGGCAATCCCTCGTAGATCTCCTTGCAGGTTGGGCAGACCGGGAACCGGCTCGGGTCCCGTCCAGGCACCCAGACCTTGCCACACAGCGCCCTGACCGGCTCTCCGCTGAGCGCCGACTCGAGCACCTTCTCCTTGCGCACGTAGTGGGCGAAACGCTCATGATCACCTGGCTCGACCGGCTGCTCGACCCGCTCACGTTCAAGGACGGCGGTGCGTGACGGCTCGGGCGACGACAGGGGCTCGGTCTGCGGATCCGGATACGGCGTGCTCATGGCCGAGCAGTTTACCCGGGGGCCATCGGGCGGGCCGGCTCAGTTCATCGACGGATCGTCGGGGAAGGTCGAGATCATCGCCAACCGGCCGCGCTGGCGGCGCAGCACCTCTGGCCAGACCCGTTCGGGCCGGTCGGTGAAGGCGTCTCGTGGCTCGGAGTCCACCACGTACCAGGCGCCCTGGCCGATCTCGCTCTCCAGTTGCCCAGCCGACCAGCCGGCGTACCCAGCGAAGATGCGCAGCCCGGCCAAGCCGGGTGCGATCACCTCCGGCGGAGCGTCCAGATCGACCAGCCCGACCGACCCGATCAGCAACCGCACGCCGATCGGCTGCGATCCGCTGCCGGGAACAGCCACCAGGCCCAGCGCGGAATCCAGCTGAACCGGGCCGCCCTGGAACAACCGCCCAGGCGCGGTGGTGTGCTGCTGCCAGGCCGGCAGCACGCTCGACACATCCACATCCATCGGCCGGTTCACGATCAGGCCAAGCGCGCCGTCCTGGCCGTGATCGAGCATCAGCACCACGGCCCGGCGGAAGTTCAGATCCACCAGAGCGGGGCTCGCGACCAGAAGCCGGCCGACCAGGCGCCGGGTCTGGATGGACATGAGCACATCATCACCTTGCACGGGGGCCGCCGTCAGCCGGGAACCGCGGCTCGGGCCGCCCGCAACCGCAGCAGTACTGTGACGATGAGCACACCGGTCAGGTCGGCGGCCGCGTCCCAGGCATTGCCATCGCGATGCGGCAGCAGAGCGCCCTGGATCAGTTCACTCAGCACCGCATGCACGCCGAGCAGCAGGATCAGCGGCCGGGCCGGGATCCGGGCCAGCACCCCCAGCCAGAGCACGCCGCCGAAGATCACGGCATGCACCAGCTTGTCGATCGGAAGACCGCCGGTGGACGGCGCCCGCGGCGCGTACAGCACCACCAGCTGGACGGCCACCGCAGCCGCGAACAGAGCCCGCTTGACTGTGAGCGCACGAGCCGGGTCGCGCAATCCTGGGACCGGCGGAGCGGAACTCACACCGCTCCGGCGGGGGTCTGAGCCGGTCTCTCCCGTTCGGACCCGGCCGCGTTCCGGCTCGGATCGGCGGCCTGCCGGACGGCGGCGGCCACCACGTGGGCAACGTCCGGATGGAACACACTGGGCACGATATAGGCCGCGTTGCGTTCTTCGTCGCTCACCACACCGGCCAGTGCCCGGGCGGCTGCGAGCAGCATCGAGGTGCTGATCGACCGCGACTGGGCGTCCAGCAGGCCGCGGAAGACGCCCGGGAAGGCCAGCACATTGTTGATCTGATTGGCGAAGTCGCTGCGGCCGGTGGCCACCACCGCGGCGTGCTGTGCCGCGGCCATCGGATCGACCTCGGGCACCGGATTGGCCAGCGCGAAAACGATCGCATCATCGGCCATGGTGGCGATGTCGTCACCGCTCAGAATGCCCGGCGCCGACAGTCCGACGAACACGTCGGCGCCGGCCAGCGCATCCTGCAGGGTGCCGGACAACTGCGCCGGATTGGTATGCGCCGCAGTCCAATCCAGATTCCCGGCCAGGCCCGGCCGGTCGCGGTAGATGATTCCGCCCAGATCGGTGACGACCACGTGCTGGAGACCGGCCGCCATCAGCAGCCGCAGCACCGCGGTGCCGGCCGCACCGGCCCCGGACATCACCAGCCGCACCTGGGACAGGTCCTTGCCCACCACCTTCAAGGCGTTGGTCAAGGCGGCCAGGGTGACGATCGCGGTGCCGTGCTGGTCATCGTGGAAGACCGGGATGTCCAGCGCCTCTCGCAGCCGGGCTTCGATCTCGAAGCAGCGGGGGGCGGATATGTCCTCCAGGTTGATCCCGGCGAACACTGGCGCGATGCCCTTCACGATGGTCACGATCTCGTCGACGTCCTGGGTGTCGAGGCAGATCGGGAACGCGTCGATCTCCGCGAACCGCTTGAACAGCGCAGCCTTGCCCTCCATCACCGGAAGCGCGGCCAGCGGGCCGAGGTTTCCCAGCCCGAGCACCGCCGAGCCGTCGCTGACCACCGCGACGGTGTTCCGCTTGATCGTCAGCCTGCGGGCGTCGGCCGGGTTGGCCGCGATCGCCTCGCACACCCGGGCCACCCCCGGGGTGTAGACCAGGGACAGATCGTCGCGATTGCGGATCGGCACCTTCGAATCGATCCGCAGCTTGCCGCCGAGGTGCATCAGGAACACCCGGTCGGACACTTTCCCGATCCGCACCCCCGGCAGCTTGCGCAGGGCCGCGATGATCGCTTCAGGGTGATCGCCACCGCCGGTGGCGCAGGTGACGTCGACCTGGATCCGGTCCATGCCGGAGGCGGTCACGTCGAGCGCGGTGACCAGGCCGCCCTCGGCTTCGATGGTGTGGGTCAGGTCGCTCACGCCGGTGGGCCGGGCAGGCATGTCCAGACGCACCGTGATCGAGGACGAGATACTGGGAACCGGAGGCATGGGCCCATCTTCGGTATTACCGGCCAGTAGGAACGTCCGGCTCGGCCGGACGCAGGACCGCCGCGAGCGGGCCCGGACGTCCATCGATGAAGCCCTGGTACTCGTCGCACCCCATGTCCCGCAGCATGCTGAGGTGATCGTGGTTCTCCACTCCTTCGGCGACCACGACCAGCCCCATGCCATGCCCCAGTTGCAGCACGGCCGCGACCACGGCGCAGGCGTCCAGGTCGGTGGGCAGGTCGGCGACGAAGCTGCGGTCGATCTTCAGCACGTCCACTGGCAAGGTCCGCAGGTACTGCAGCGATGACCAGCCGGTGCCGAAGTCGTCCAGCGCGATCGAGACGCCCAGATCCTGCAGGTCGGTCAGTACGTCGCGGGCCACCTTAGGATCGTCGACGAAGGCGTTCTCAGTGATCTCCAGGGTGAGCCGGGACGGATCGACCCCGGTCGTGGCCAGGTGCTGAGCCACCGTCCGGGCCAGCCGGCCCGCGGCTAGCTGCCGGGGTGACACGTTCACCGCCAGGGTGATCCGCTGATCATCCAGGGCGGCCAGCTCGGCCAGCGAGTGCTGCAGGACCCAGTCGCCCAGCTCCACGATCTTGCCGGTACGTTCGGCGATCGGGATGAACGTGTCCGGGCCGAGCAGGCCGAGAGTGGGATGCCGCCAGCGAAGCATGGCCTCGACGCCGGCCACCTTCCGGTCACCACACTGGCGGCGGCTCTGATAAACGATCTCCAGCTGATCGTCGGCCACTGCCCGGTGCAGCGCCGCGGCCAGTTCCAGTCGCTCCTCGATGTTCTCGCGCAGGCTGGCATCGAACACCTCGTAACGCCCGCGGCCTCGGCCCTTGGCGTGGTACATCGCGGTGTCGGCATCCCGGAGCAGGGTGCCGACCGGATTCTCCTCATCGGGGGGCGCATCCACCACGGTGATGCCGACGCTGACGCCGGGCGCCACCTCAGCCGAACCGACCACGATCGGTTCGGCCAGCACTTCGACGATCCGGTCGGCCATCGCGATCGCCTGGGCGGCGTCGTTGATGGACAACACCACGACGAACTCGTCACCGCCGAATCTGGCCACCACATCGGCCGAGCGGCAACGCTGCCGCAGCCGCTTGGCCACCGCGATCAGCACCTGATCACCGACATCGTGACCGAGGCCGTCATTGATGTCCTTGAACCCGTCGAGGTCGCAGAACAGCACCGCCAGCTTGCTGCTGCCATCCAGCCGGTTCAGCGACGAGGACAGATCGTCCATCAGCTTGCCCCGGTTCGGCAGGCCGGTCAGTTCATCGTGAGTGGCCCGGTGGGTCAGGTCACCGGGGCCTGCTTCAGCGCCGTCCGGTGGCTGAATGATCACCAGAGCATCGGCCCCAGTACTTACCACACTGATCATGCTGGGCACGTGATCGGCTGCGGCACAATAACATTCCGTGGTCAGCGTGCCGGTACCGGCCGCCAGCAGGGATTCCACGCTGGCGGCCAGCGAGCCGGATTCGAGAGCCGGAGATGACCGCAACATGGCGGTCCAGCTGGCCCCCAGCGGAACCGGGCCACATCCATCCCGCGGCGCCTGGACGACGGCAGCCAGCCAGCCCGCGTTCGCCTCGAGCACCCGGCCGCTGGTATCGATCAGGGCGGCGGGGCTGTGCAGAGCCTCGATCAGTCCCCGGCTGAACGAATCCTCCGTGGCGGATGGTCCTGCCGGGTGGATGGAGGCCGTCGCCCGGTCCGGGCTGGAGGACCGGACGGGGCGGGATGCCGTTACCCGCCGATGAACGCCCACCCAGCCGCCAGCCGGGAGCGAGCCCATCCGGACGTCGCATTCAAGTTCTGGTCCGGCCCGGGACCGCTGCCTGCCCCGCCCTTCCCACGACCCGTGGATCCGCAGCCGGGAATCCGCCAATGCCGTCCCGATGCCGCCAAGGACGGTGCGAACCAGATCATGCAGCCGGGCACCGATCGCGTCGCTGGCGCTGATCCGATAGAACTCCTCGGCCGCTGAATTCCACTGGGTCACCAGGCCGGCCTCGTCCACCGCGATCACAGCATCGGTCAGGGCGCCCATCAGCGCACTGGCCCGTGCGGAGTCAGCGGCCAGACGGGCCAGTTCCAGCAGCCGGCCGTACTCCTGGCCCAGATCGACCAGAGCATCGGCCTGATCCGGGCTGAACGGCAGGCCAGGCCGGCTCAGCACCAGCACTCCGAGCGGCCCGATCGCTCCGGCCACCGGCACGACCAGAACGCCGGAGTAGTCGCCGGTCCGGTCCGGTTGTTCCTCGGTCAGCACGCAGCGAACCGGTTCCGGCAGTTCCCGCGCTCCGGCCGGGAGCACCAGTTCGCCGGGCTGAGGAAGGCCGCGGAGCTCGGCGGTCAGCCGGGCCTGCAGAACTTCGGCCCGCCGATCGTCGCGATGGCGCACCTGTTGGGCCCGGAGGCCTCCGGTGGATGGATCGAACAGCAGCAGCACGATCAGCTGGTCGCAGATCTTGGCTGCGGCACTGACCAGTTCCACGCCGAGAGAAGCCTGATCAGCGGCGGCGCTGCGGCCGAAGCCCAGGTGGCTGAGCCGGTCGGAGCCGTTCCGGAGCAGCGTTCCGCCGCTGGGCGAGGTTGTGCTCCTCGGATGGGTCATTATGAAACCACAGAGTACTGCTTCTGTTGCTATCTGTAACCAATTGGGGCCGCCCAGGAATTTACCGGTGTCACGGGGCTCGGGCCGGGTCGTTACGCGCCCGTAAGCACGAGGCTCTGACCGTCCCCCTAGAGTGCGGACAGCAGACCTTCAGGAGGCAGTTCATGCCCGAGTTCGATGTGATCGTGATCGGTGCCGGACCCACCGGCGAGAACGCCGCTGGCCGGTGCGCCGCAGGCGGGTTGAGCACCGCAATCGTCGAGCGGGAGCTGATCGGGGGTGAGTGCTCGTACTGGGGCTGCATCCCGAGCAAGACCCTGATCCGGCCCGGTGATGTGATCGCGGCGGCCAAGCGCGCGCCCGGAGCGGCCGAAGCGGTCACCGGGCCGATCGACGTCGAGAAAGCGCTCGCACAGCGGGATTACATGACCTCAGACTGGAACGACTCAGGGCAGGTACCGTGGCTGGACGATAACCACATCACTCTCTTCCGGGGCATCGGCCGGCTTACCGGCACCAAGAGTGTGGCGGTCGAAAAGCAGGATGGCACAACCGAAACGCTCACTGCCCGCAAAGCAGTGGTGCTGGCCACCGGGACCCGGGCGCTGATCCCGCCGATCCCGGGCCTGGCCGGCGTGCGGCCCTGGGACAACCGCAGCGTGACCGGGATGAAGGCGGTTCCCGAGCACCTCGCCGTGATCGGCGGGGGTGCGGTCGGAGCCGAGATGGCCCAGGCGGTGAAGCGTCTGGGAGCCAGCCAGGTCACGGTGATCGAAGGGGCCGACCGGCTGATGGCCCGGGAGGAGCCGTTCGCCAGTGACCAGGTGAAGAAGGCCTTCGAGGCCGAGGGCATCGTCGTCCACACCAGCGTGAAGGTCACCGCCGCCAGGCGCGACGACGACGGCAAGGTCCGGTTGTCGTTGTCGCAGGGCGATGACGTGGTGGCCGACGAGGTGCTGGTGGCGGCTGGGCGCCGGGTCTCAACCGGAGATCTGGGCGTGGAAACGGTGGGCCTGGCAGCGGGCAAGCCGGTGCAGGTGGATGACCGGCTGGTCGCCGTCGACGTGCCGGGCAACTCCGGGGAGGGCGAATGGCTCTACGCGGTGGGCGACTGCAACGGCCTGGTGCTGCTGACTCACATGGGTAAGTACCAGGCACGCATCGCCGGCGACGTGATCCTGGGCAAGCCCGCGCGGGATCGCGCCAGCAAGGACGTCGTGCCGAGAGTCACGTTCACCGATCCACAGGTCGCTGCGGTCGGCCTGACCGAGCAACAGGTCCGGGAACGTAAGATCCACTATCGGGCCGTGACCACCTCGACCGGTGGAGTGTCGGGCGCCTACGTCCAGGGCAACGGGATCGAAGGAACCTGCCAGCTCCTGGTCGACGAGGATCGCGCAGTGATCGTCGGTGCCACCTTCACCGGCCCGGACATCGCCGAACTCCTGCACAGCGCAACCATCGCGATCATCGGCGAGGTGCCGCTGACCGACCTGTGGCACGCCGTTCCCTCTTTCCCCACCGTCAGTGAGGTGTGGCTACGGCTGCTCGAGGCCTACGGGTTGTAGCCGCCTCTACCGGCCGTGGCTGCGACGCGGCTGAGCGATCCGGGCCCCCGCTCCGGCTGGGCGGTCTGGCCGGTTCCCGTGAGGACGACGCGATCGTGCTGGCCGGGCGGCTTCCCGGTGGGCGGGGCTTGGCAACGGCTTGACCACGATCGGCTCTCCCGAGGCCGCCAGTGCGGTGACCGCTCCGTGACCGGCGTGCACCGAATCCGTCGTCGCGGTGACGGCCGCTTCGCGGTGCAACCGGGTGACCTCGCGGGTCTGGAACGGCTCCACGAAAGCCACGACCGTGCCGCGGTTTCCGGCTCGAGCCGTCCGGCCGGAGCGATGCAAATAGTCCTTGTGATCGTTCGGTAGGTCATAGTGCACGACCAGGTCGACGTCGTCCACGTGGATCCCCCGCGCCGCCACATCGGTGGCGACCAGCACCCGCGGCCGCCCAGCGGCGAACGCGTCCAGAGCCCGCTGGCGCTGGTTCTGGTTCAGGTTGCCGTGGATGGCCGCTGCCTCGGCTCCGGCCCGGGACAGCTGCTTGGCCAGGCGGTCGGCGCCGTGCTTGGTCCGGACGAAGAACAGCGTCCGGGCTGGGCGGGAAGCGATCTCGCTGGCCACGGCCACCTTGTCGTCGTGCCGGAGGGTGAACACCTTGTGGTCCATGTCCGCAGCCGTCGTGAACGTGCTCGCGACGGCGTGGTAGGCGGGGTCGGTCAGGTAGTCGCGGACCAGTTGCCCCACGCCGCCGTCCAGAGTGGCTGACAGCAGTAGGCGCTGCGCCTTGGCCGGTGTGGCGTCCAGGATCCGCTTGACCGCGGGCATGAACCCGAGGTCGGCCATGTGGTCGGCCTCGTCCAGCACCGTGATCGAGAGCGCGGACAGGTCGGCCGCCTCCCGCTCCATCAGGTCGATGAGCCGCCCAGGAGTGGCGACCACGACGTCCACGCCGCGGCGCAGGGCGTCCACCTGGCGCTGGATGGAGAGGCCCCCAACGACGGTGGTGATTCGGAGGCCGAGCGGATCAGCCAGCGGCTGGAGCGCATCGGCGACCTGGCGAGCCAGTTCCCGGGTCGGAACCAGCACCAGAGCCTGCGGCTGCTTGGGCGCGCGGCGGTGCCGGGCCCCATTGCTGGCCAGGCGAGTCAGGAGCGGCAGCCCGAAGGCCAGTGTCTTGCCCGAGCCGGTCTGGGCGCGGCCGAGCACGTCCCGCCCAGCCAGCGCGTCGGGCACGATCCGGGTCTGGATCGCGAACGGGGCCTTCATC